>NZ_JASJXJ010000033.1:0-28053 GCF_035018685.1 Cryobacterium sp. RTC2.1 | reverse complement strand
GACCGAGACGGTCGGAACCTGGTCGAGCACCTGCTGGGTGACGACCGTGACGCTGCGACGGCCGAAGATCGAGCCGTCATAGGCGAGCTGGTCCATCGTCTGCCCGTGCAGGGTCCGCACAAAAAAGAGGTACAGCGCGACGAAGACGGCCGACGCGACGATCGCGCCGCCGAGATATCGCAGGAATCCTGTTGTCGAGAGGGAGCGCACAGTCCAGCTTCGCACGACTCGCTGGACAGACCGTGGGTGAGGCCGCAGAAACGCCGGATCGGACACCGAACAGGACGTCGCAGTCAACGGCACCGGGCGACACCGGGCGACACCGGGCCAAAGCAAAGGACCCCGGGGCCGAACGCCGCCGAGGTCCTTCTCAGCAGAATTCAACTGCTGTGATGTTGAAGGTACACCGTGCGGGGACTCCCGCGAACCACCGCTGCACAGGTGCCAGCCGCACGCTAGCCCTTGACTCGGCGGGGACGCGGCGTACCGTGACTGGCATGTTTGCTGCACACCACGGTCGGCACGTCGCCGACAAGGACCATCCCGCACGCGGGACCACGTCGCGGGGCGCCCACCCGGCCGGTGCCGAGGGCTTCAGCGGACTCGAGGGCGACTTCGAAGAGGAGCGCCGCCGGGCCGCGAGCGCCCAGGCCGAACCCTCCGAACCCTACGAGCAGGACACCGTGACCCGGCCCACCCTTCCGGGAACCACCGAGGGACTGACTCACCCCTGACCCACCCCTGATCCGCCCCGCTCAGACCAGGTCGGGCTCAGACCAGGGCGAGCACGACCTTGCCGCGCACGTGCCCGCCCATCAGGCAGCGGTAGGCGTCCGCGACCTCCTCGAGCGAAAATACCCGGTCGACCGGCAGCACCACGTCCCCGCTCGCGACCCGGTTGGCGAGGGCGGCCAGGTCGCCAGGGCGGGCCGCCTGACCTCCGACGCCGGTGATGCCGGCATCCGCCCGGTGGCCGCGCGCGGCGATCGTATTGATGCGGCCGCCCGGCACACCGAGTTCGAGGGCGGCGTCGATCGTGGCGGGACCGCTGTTGTCGAGCGCAGCCGTCACCCGGGGCACGAGCGCGCGCACCCGGTCGGCGAGACCGGGGCCGTATGCGACGGGGATGACGCCGAGACTGCGGAGGAAATCGTGGTTCGCCGGGCTCGCGGTTCCGACAACGGCCGCGCCGGTGCGCACGGCGAGCTGCGCGGCAAGGACGCCGACTCCCCCGGCGGCCGCACTCACGAGCACCGTGTCGTCTCGGGTCAGCGCCAGCGAGCGCACCGACGCCGTCGCGGTGCGGCCCGCGATATCGAGGGCCCCGGCAGGGACGAAACCGAGCGCATCCGGTTTACGGATGACGGCGGATGCTTCGACGACGAGCCAGTCGGCCTGGGCGAACATACGCGAGCCGCCGAGCACGGCGTCGCCGACGGCCCAGCTCGTCACGCCGGCACCGAGTCCGTCGATGACGCCGGAGAAATCATTCCCGTTGCCGCTCGGCAGGACGACACTGTACGCGCCGGCGGCCGGACCGCCGCGGAGGATCTTCCAGTCCACGGGATTGAGCCCCGCGGCGTGCACCCGCACCCGCACCTGGCCGCGGCCGGGGGCAGGCGGATCGCCGGTGATCACCCGCAGGACTTCCGGGCCGCCGAATTCGGAGAAACGCACGAAACGAGCCATGCGCCCAGCCTATTCAGGGCGCGCAAGACCCGGCACCCCTCGGATGCGGCGGCGCTCGCGGACGGGCTTCCGCTGCCCGCGAACGGCCGGGCCCCGCCGGCTCTTCTCCGGTCCCGTCGGCATGTTCGTCTGGAATACACCGGCCGTTCAAGGTCGGCTGGTCGAATATTCGGAGTAGAGTCAGTCGACTCAACGATGAGTGCAAACAGTCCCGACGAATGGAAAGTTCATTTGAACCTGCGAACGGCCGAATACCCTAGGCCGGACTATTTCCTGCTCCACCTCAGCGATACCCATGTTCTGGCCGATGGCGGCAGGCTCTACGACCAGGTCGACAGCGCCCGGCACCTCGCCGAACTCTTCGCCGAGGTCGAGGCATCCTCTGGCCGTCCCGACGCCATCATTATCACCGGCGACCTGGCCGACAAGGGCGAACCGGATGCCTACGCCCTCGTCCGCAGCATCGTCGAGCCGGCCGCCGCCCGCCTCGGCGCCCGGGTGATCTGGGTGATGGGCAACCACGACGACCGCTCGGCCTTCCGCGCGGAACTCCTCGGCCAGCCCTCGTCGACAGCACCGATCGACCGCGTCGACTACATCGGCGGCCTCCGCATCATCACGCTCGACACCTCGGTGCCCCACCAGCACTTCGGCACGGTCACCGACGCCCAGCTCGCCTGGCTCACCGAGGAACTCAGCGTTCCCGCTCCCGACGGCACCATTCTCGCAATGCACCACCCGCCCGTTCCGAGTGTGCTCGACCTCGCCGTCTCCGTCGAGCTCCGCGGCCAGGCCCGCCTCGCCAAGGTGCTCCGCGGCACGGATGTCCGCAGCATCATCGCCGGACACCTGCACTACTCCTCGACCGCGATGTTCGCCGGCATCCCGGTGTCGGTGGCCTCGGCCACCTGCTACACGCAGGACCTCAACGTGCCCGTCGGCGGCACCCGCGGCCGCGACGGCGCCCGCGCGTTCAACCTCGTGCACGTCTACCCGGACACCGTGCTGCACTCGGTCGTGCCGCTCGGCAGCTACGCCCCCCTCGACTACATCGACCCGGAGGAGAGCGCCCGCCGCCTCGCCGCGTCGGGCATCACGATCATGGGCGCGGGTACTCTCCCGGCGCTCCGTGAGCCGCCGATGACCACGCCGATCCCGGTTCTGGGCTAAGCGGGCCGCGGCGCCTGGCCGAGCGCGATCGCGACCGCCGCACCGGCGAGTTAGCCCGATTCCGCCGAGATGCGCCGGTGCGACTGCCCCTCTCGGCCGAACCGAGCGAACTCGGCGCCTGGGGAGACGCTGTCCGTGGCGGCAGGCGTGCCGCTCACGGTGGCCTGCGCCTCGCGCTCCCACGGCGCGACGATCGGGAAGTACTGTTCGAGGAACTCGGTCACGGCCGCGCGGCGCACCTCGTCCGAGATCTCGGGGAAGCTGCCGTCGTTGAGGCAGAACATGTCCTGGTCGCGGCGCTTGCGGAGCTTGTTCATCTGGCGCAGCGCGAGCTTGAGCGTCGTCTCGATGTAGAGCGACCTGGCCTGGGTCTGCTCGACCGCGCGCCCGGTGGTCAGCGCGTAGTAGTGGTAGAGCGAGTTCGTCACGGAGATGTCGGTCGCCGAACGGAACTGGCTCGCCGCGGTGCGGGCGAAGTCCTCGGGGAACTCCGCCTCGAGCTCGAGCAGGACGCTCTTCCGCATCGGCACCGCCGTGTGCTCGAGGTGCCGGGTCGTGACCTTGCCGAAACGCTCGCGGAGCAGCGCCCGGTTGACCCGGGCGGCGTTCTCGAACCCGCTGCGGCTCGGGTCGTTTTCGCCGAGGCCGATCCGGGTGGATGCCTCGATGAACTTCGTGACGCCGCCCGGCGAGAAGAACAACTCCGGTCCGACCGGGCGGCCGAAGAACATGTCGTCGTTGGAATACAGGAAGTGTTCGGCGAGCCCGGGGATGTGGTGCAGCTGGCTCTCCACGGCGTGCGAGTTGTGGGTCGGCAGCACGCTCGGGTCGGGGAAGAAGTCCTCGCTGTTCATGATCGTGACGCGCGGGTGCTCGGCGAGCCACTCGGGCGCCGGCGAGTCCGTCGCGATGAAGATGCGGCGCACCCAGGGCGCGAACATGTAGACGCTGCGGAGGGCGTACTTGAGCTCGTCGATCTGCCGGAAGCGGGCGTCGGACTCGTCGCCGCTGCCGACGACGTATGCCTTCATCCGCTTGGCGCGTTCGCGCTGGAAATCGCTCGAGGAGCCGTCGACCCAGGAGAAGACCATGTCGATGTCGAAGCTCACGTCGCTCGCGAGATCGTCGAACATGTGCTGCAGGGTGCGCCAGGTGCGCCCATACAGGGTGATGGTGGTCTCGCGGGCCTCGCCACGCGGCATCCGCTTGCGCATCAGGGAGTTCTCGACCGGGGCCACGATCTCGTCTTCGCCGAAGAACCAGAGCTCGAACTGGAACGCGGTCTCGGCGCCGTACCGGAGGCGGCCGATCGGTTCGATGCGCGGGCGGTAGACCCGGAACACGGATGACTTGCGCAGGGTGGTGAGGGCGCCGTCGGCGAGCAGGAGGGGCTGGGTGAGGTGCCCGTCGAGGGGCTTGGCGTAGAAGGGGTCGTTGGAGAATGCCTCGGCGAGCGCGCGGGTGATGTGCTTGCGGCGCTTGCGATCGACGGCGAGGACCGGGCGGTCGTGATCGCCGCGGACGAGCAGGAAGTCGATGCCGGCGGCGTCGAGGGCGTGGGCGATCGCGAGAAGGTCCCTGACCATGAACTCGTGCGGGGTGAAGTGGCCGTTGATGAGGGCGATTTCGCCCTTGCGCACGACGACGTCGTCGCGGTCGAAGCGGCGGGTGCGGGCGTCCGGGGAGAGCAGGACCAGTTCGGGTTCCGTGCTCAGCGAGAGCACGGGGTTGGCGGAGTTGGCGGTGCCCGGAGCGCTGGCGGTGCCGGCCGGGCTCACCGGGACGACAGACGGCTCTGCGGCTGAACGATCGACGGTAACCATGGTCCTCCTCGGGAAATGGGAACACTCATCAACGGGGCAACCGTGTGTTGCCGGGGAGAGTGCGTCCGGTACGTGCCGGCGGCCGCGACCCGGTCTGAGCCGGGAACCGGCAGCCGACAGCAAGCGGTAGCGTTCCTCCCAGTCTACGTTGCCCGGCGACCCGCCCCGATGACGGCGCCGGGACCTCCGGCGCGGGTTCAGAGGGAGTTGATGCCGATCAGGCCGATGATCAGGGCCATCACCTCGAGGGTCACGAGCTCGTGGGCCAGGTTGAGCACGGTGAGCCCGGCGGGGCGCCGGTCGAAGACGTCGTGGGTGACCATCCGGGCGGCGGTGAAACCTGCCCAGAGGATCAGCGCGGTCAGCAGCGCGTTGGCGAGGAAGCTGCCGCCGTAGAAGTTCTGCGTGATCGCGATGGCGCCCGCGAGCACCCACGCGGTGACGAAGCTCACGAGGACGGTGATCACGATGGGAGCGACCGCGTTGCCGCGCATGCTCTCCTCGTCATGGCCGACCGTACGCATCCAGTACCCGCCGAAGACCCGGCGCGAATACCAGACCGACCCGACGGCCATGCTCGACGCGGTGGCGAGCAGTACCGCCCAGATGTTGATCTCGGGAACCATGAGGGATCCTCTCGCTGATTCCGCCGGTGGCGGAGGGGATGCCTCGATGTTAGGGCGACGCGGGCCCGTCGGGAGAGATCTCCCCGGATGTCTCCCGGATCGTTAGCTCCGCAGGGTCGGTCACCGGCACGCGGCAGACGAAGTCGCGGCAGAGGTACGCCGTCGGCCGGTCGCGGAGCGGAACACGGCCGGCGAAGAGGTCGAATCCGGCGGCGGCGAGTGTGCGGGACTGGGTCGCTGTGACGGATGCGATGACGCCGGTCGCCCGCTGCCTCGCGCTGTCGACGAGTGCCGTCACGCTCACGGCAGCGGGCACATCGAAGAAGGAGGGTGCGGCCGAGAAGTCGGGCTCCCCTGGCTCGTCGAGGTCGGCGTCACCGCTGGGTTCCGCCGCAGCGGCCCGGTCGTCTGGCGCGACGAGCACGAGCTGTTCCACGGGGGCGATCAGTGCGGAGCAGAGCTGCAGGACGGCACCGAAGGCGAGCGGGCGTTCCGCGGCACGGGCGAGGAACGGGACGACCGCCGTGACCGCTGCATCCCGGTACTTCTCCGACTCGGTCATCAGGTACAGCAGCTGAGCGGCGCCCGCGGCGGCCGAGCGTCCGGACGGGTATGCGCCCTCGGAGGGGTCGACCTCGAGGGCGAGTCCCTGGCCGACCAGCACGGGATCGGAGCCGCCCGGGACCCGGAACCGTGCGGCGGCCGTGTCGGTGGTCGCGGCAGTGTCGGTCGTCGCGGCAGTGTCGGTCGTCGCGGCAGTGTCGGTCGTCGCCGTTAGCGTGCTGTCCACCAGGAGGCGCGCCGCGGACGCGTAGCGTTCCTCACCCGTCACGAGTGCCAGTTCGAGGAGTCCCCGTGCGAACATCCCGAAGTCCTCCAGGGTAGCCCGCGCCGTCGAGGACCGGCCGGCGATGGAGGCTCGCACGAGCACCGGCCCGTCACCTGCGGAGTCGGCTGCGGATTCGGCTGCGGATTCGGCTTCGGCTTCCACGGTGAGATGCCGGGACAGCAGGTAGTCGGCGGCGCGGGCCGCGGCATCCGTGTAGCGGGAATCACCGAACGCGAAACCGGCGCGGGCGAGCGCGCCGATCGCGAGGCCGTTCCAGCCGGTGAGCACCTTCTCGTCGAGGGCGGGGCTGGGCTGCGTTCGCCGGGCGTCGATATCGAGGGCGTAGTAGCCGCCCTCGACGCGGCGTCCGGCGACGGTGCTCTCGGAATCCTGGGCACTCGCGAAACCGCCGTCGGGCAGCTGCAGCACGGAGAGGAGAAACTCGGCGACGCCCTCGGCGACCGTGCGCGCCCACTGTTCCCCGGTCAGTTTCCAGGCCTGGGTGTAGAGGTCCAGGAGCTGGGCGTTGTCGTAGAGCATCCGCTCGAAGTGGGGCTCGCTCCAGTCCCGGTTGACGGCGTAGCGGAAGAATCCGCCCTCCACGGGGTCCCGCAGCGGGGAGGCACCCATCCGTTTGAGGGTGCGCAGGGCGAGGCTGCGGCCGGATGAGCGGTCGAGCAGGAACGCGAGGACGGGGGCGACGGGGAATTTCGGCGCCCCGCCGAACCCGCCGTACCGGGTGTCCTCCGTCACGGCGAGGCCCTCGACGATGCCGTCAAGCACGCTGCCCTGCGGCAGCAGGTTCCGCGGGCCGGCTCCCCCGACATCGTTGCCGTCGACACCATCGAAAGCAGCGACGGCAGCATCGGCGACGGCGGCATCGGCGAGCTCCTGCTGTCTGGCGGCTGCGGCGAGCGCGTCTGCGACGAGAGCGCCGGTCTCGGTGACCTCGGCGCGGCGGTCGGTCCAGGCGTCCGTGACGGCTTCGAGCACCTGCCGGAACGCCGGTCGGCCGGGAACGGCGGTCGGCGGGAAGTACGTTCCCGCGTAGAAAGCACGTCCTTCAGGGGTCACGAAGACGTTGAGCGGCCAGCCGAGGCCGTCGACGAACGCGCTTGCTGCGGCGAGATAGGTCGCGTCGACCTCAGGATGCTCCTCCCGGTCGACCTTGATGCTCACGAAGTGCGCGTTGAGGTAGGCGGCGAGGTCGGGATCGCTGAAACTCTCCCGCGCCATCACGTGGCACCAGTGGCACGTCGAGTATCCGATCGACACGAGCAGCGGAAGGTCGCGCGCCCGGGCCTCGGCGAAGGCCTCGCTGCCCCAGCCGTGCCAGTCGACCGGGTTGTCGGCGTGGGAGCGCAGGTACGGGCTGATCGCATCGGCAAGACGATTCGGCATGGTCCCATTGTGCCCCGACCCCGCAACGGGCAATCGAACCGGTGACGCCGCGCCCGACTGGTTACAGTGGACACACCTCGACCGATGGGAGCCGCGGGATGACAACGGAGTCTGTCGCGCTGCGGCTGCACGCCGCGGCCTCAGCGGATGCCGCCCTCGCCTCCGACCTCCGCGCCGCCTACCGGGGCCGGCACGACGTGCTCGACGCACTCTGGTGGCGGGCGCACCCGCTCACCGGCACCCCGGGCGGGCGACCGGATCCCGCCGCAGAACTGCCCCGGTTGCAGGCCGCGGTGTACGCGCGCCCGGGCCCGGACGGCTCCCTCGAGGCGAGTGAGCGGCGGCTCCACGACCTCACCGCCCAGCTGCGGCAGGACGCGACCGACCTCGAGGCACTGCTGGTGCTGTTCCCCGACGGCGCGGCCTCCCCCGACGCCGTCCACTCCCGGGGCACTCGCCCCCTCGATGCTGCCGGCACATCCGACGCCGACGCGACCGCACGTCCCGCCCGCGCGTTCCGCGGGCCGACCCGCCGGCGCAGCGTGCTCCTCGTCGCGGCCGGGTTCCTCCTCGGCGGGATCGCCGTCGCCACGACCTCTGCCCTGTTGTCCCTCGGCGGCCCGGTGAGCGGCCCGGGCACCGAGCCGGCGGCATCCGCTTCGCCAGGGCTTCTCGCGCTCTTCGACCAGCCGCCGATCCCCGACCAGACCACGATCGATCTCGGTCCCGAGTTCCGGCGGGATTCGATCCACGCGATGTTCGTCGAGCGCGAGACCAGCTCCTTCGTGTACGTCGCGCGGCGGGGCGACGACCTCTACTGCGTCATCCTGCGCACCCAGGGCCAGCAGGGCGCGAGCGCGTGCGTCGGCCTCGCCGAAATCGCCCGCCGCGGCCTGACCCTCACGGCGACGGTGCCGGTCAATCCCTTCACCCTCGGCAAGGACTCCCTCGAACCGGCGGGCGCCCTCGCTGACGTCACGATCCGGGTCAGCACCGACGGCGTCGTATCGAGCGAGACCGCCCCGCATCCAACTTCCTGACCGGCAGCACCTGTTCCCGGCGGCGCACTCGCTAGGGTGAGTGTCACAACCGTCGGGGGGCCGGAATGGTATTCGAGATCAGCGCAGAGTCCGAGCAGTACCGGCGGGCGGGGCGACTGCGCGAGGCCGCCCAGGCGGATGCCGCGCTCCAGGAAGTCCTGCGCCGCGGCTACCCGGGTCGCCACGACGTGCTCGACGCCCTCTGGTGGCGGGCGCATCCGCTCACGGAGACGCCGGCCGGCCGGCCGGACCCCGCTGCCGAGCTCCCGGAGTTGCAGGCGGCGGTGTACTCCCGTGCCCGCTCGCCCGAGTCGGCTTCCGAGGACGAGCAGCGTCTCGCGGCCCTGCAGCTGGCGCTCGGCCGCGACACCGCCGACCTCGACGCACTCCTCGGCCAGTACCCCACCCTCGAGGCCGGCGCGCTCGCCAAAACCGGACCATTCCTTCCCGCGAGAGTACGAAAAGTGCCCTTATCGGACCCCGATACGGGCACTTTTCGTACTCTCGCGGAGGGAGGAGCGGATGCAGCGGCGGGAACCGCAGCGGGCCCGGGGCCGGAAGCCGCGGCGCCGCGACGCCTGCGCGTGCTGCGCGCAGGAGCGCTGGTGCTGGCGGGTGCCGCGGTCGGGGTGCTCGCCCTGCTCGTTCTGCAGGCGAGCGGTCTGGCCGGCGCAACGGATGCCTCTGGCGGCGCTACCCCGACGGCCGGAGCCTCCGAGACGGCCGGGCCCGCCGCATCCGCCGGAAACCTGCTCGGGGTCTTCGACCAGCCCGAATTCGTGCCCGACGACACCACGCCCGCCCTTGGCGGCGAGTACACCTCGGTGCACAGCCTTTTCGGACCGGTCCTCGAAACGGGACTGCCGTACAGTGTCTTCGCGGCACGGCTCCGTGACGACCAATACTGCCTGATCCTCCGCAACGCCGACCTCACCGGCACGAGCGCGTGCACCACGCTCGACGAACTCGCCGGGAGCGGGCTACACCTCAACGCCACGGTCATGGGCTCGCTAGGGACGGCAGGCCCCCTCACCGTTTCGGACGCCTACGACCAGCTGATCGACGTCAGCGTCGATTGGACCGCAGACGGAATAAGCTCATCGAGCGGCCCGCACCCTAGCGCGGACGGGTAGCCCGGGCGCCGAGTACCGCCACACCCGCCGAGGATCGCCCGCACACCGGGTCGTCTGGGCGGAACCGGCGACACTCGACCGTGGTCGGCCGCGGCGAGGCTCGTCAAGCGGGCGGGTCACGCCGTGCCCGTGAGTTCCTTCTCGACGAAGTCCCTGCGGCGGCGTTGCACCCGCATCCAGATGAAGAAGCCCGTGATCGTGAACGCCCCGTAGAACACGTACAGGATCGCCGAGGCGTAGTACCCGGCGCTGACCAGGAGCGGTACCCCGACGATGTCGACCGCGACCCAGATCAGCCAGAACTCGGTCCAGCCCTTGGCCATGCCGTAGGTCGCGAGCAGGGAGCCCGTGAAGATCCAGGCATCAGCCCAGACCGGTTCGAAGGAGCCGAGGGCACGGAAGATCGGGGTGAGCACGAGGGTGCCGGCGACCATGCCGAGGCCGAGCAGGATGCGGGTGCGGTTGCCCGCCCAGTGCGGCACGACCGCGGCGCGAACGGTGGAGTGGCGGCTCCGCGACCACTGGATCCACCCGTAGATCGACACGATGATGAACATCACCTGTCGGCCGGCCTGGCCGAGCAGGTTCACCGGGTTGGGGGTACCGAAGACGGCGCCGAGGAACACCGTGAACAACAGCGCATTGCCCGCCATGCCGACCGGCCACGCCCAGACCTTGCGGCGCATTCCACCGACTGCGCTCAGTATCCCGAACGCGTTGCCGATCACCTCGCGCCAGAGGATGGTCTGCGTACCGATCTGAAGTTGCGCGTCGAACAGCCACTCAATCGGATTCACAGGTCAACTTCCTCGCCGGGGCTGGTCCCTCCGCCTTCTTCCAACTTACCGCGAACGCTTTCGGGCGGCTTCGGCTCAAGCTCGTCGGCCAGGCGCAGCCCACGCTCGGCCCACCCGATTTCCTGCTCGGCCCGGGCGATGAGCCCCTCGTAGGCGAAGAGCTTGTACGCCGCGATGCGCGGCCGCTCGGACTCCGGGCTGATCAACAGTCTCTGGACGAAGATCGGATGCGTACGGTCCCGGATCGCGGCGAACTGGCCCTGCCACTGCTCGCGCAACCCGGCCCAGTGCCGCACGTGCGCCCGGAGCTGCTCCCGGACCGAGTCCGGGTCGGCCCACTCGAAGTACGCCGCACGCAGGTGCGCCGGGTCTCGCTCCCGCGAGTACTCGACCGGTTCGGCCATCCACGCACGGAACGCCTGCTCACCTAGCGAGGTGATGTGGTAGACCCGCTTCGTCGCCTGGGTCGCCTGGGTACTCCGGGCAACTGCCGTCGCCTCGATCAGTCCCCCGGTTTCCATCCGGCGCAGTTCCGGGTAGATCTGCGAGTCCGGGGCGCTCCAGACGTGCCCGACCGAGCTGTGGAAGGACTTGGCGAGGTCGTAGCCCGTCATGGGCTGCGCCGTCAGGAGCGCGAGGAGGGCGTAGCGCAGGCTCATGGTTTGATTCTGGTCCCTGAAAGGGTCTTGTGGTTTCACTATCGACATAGGTATTGTTGCCCTCCATTGACCTATCGCTGTGATGCCAGGTGCATGATGTCCGGACGAAGGAGTCCCGATGAAGGAAACGACCGTCGACAAGATCCTCGGCCACCCGCTCAACGCCTGGTACGTCGCGGCCTGGGACCACGAGGTCAATCGCAAGCCGCTCGCGCGAACCGTCGCGAACCGTCCGCTCGCGCTGTACCGCACCGAGGACGGTGACGCCGTCGCCCTCGCCGACGCGTGCTGGCACCGGCTGGCGCCGCTCTCGATGGGCAAACTGGAAGGCCGGGACGGCATCCGCTGCCCGTACCACGGCATCCTCTACAATTCGGCGGGCCGCTGCGTCTCGATGCCGGCACAGGAGACCATCAACCCGAGCGCAACGGTCGCGTCCTTCCCCGTCGTGGAACGGTACCGCTACGTCTGGGTGTGGCTCGGCGATGCAGCCCTGGCCGACCCGGAGCTCGTGCCCGACATGCACCAGATGGATGACCCGGAGTGGGCAGGAGACGGCCTGACGATCTCGGTGGACTGCAACTACCAGCTGGTGCTCGACAACCTGATGGACCTGACCCACGAGGAATTCGTGCACAGTTCCTCGATCGGCCAGGAGGCGCTGAGTGAATCCGAGTTCACGGTGCACCATGACGAACGGACCGTCACCGTGGAACGCTGGATGCTCGGCATCGACGCTCCCCCGTTCTGGCTGAAGAACATGCGCGACAAGTTTCCCGGCTTCGAGGGGAAGGTCGACCGCTGGCAGATCATCCACTTCGAATCGCCGACCACGATCAACATCGACGTCGGTGTCGCGCGGGCCGGCACCGGGGCGCCGCAGGGCGATCGAAGCCAGGGCGTCAACGGCTATGTGATGAACACGATCTCGCCCGTCACCGACCGTTCCTCCCGCTACTTCTGGGCGTTCATGCGCAATTACCGGCTCGAAAGCCAGGTGATCACCACCCAGCTGCGCGACGGGGTCTCCGGCGTCTTCAGGGAAGACGAGGACATGCTCGTCGCCCAGCAGGCCGCGATCGACGCAAACCCCGACTACGAGTTCTACAGCCTGAACATCGACGCGGGCGGGATGTGGGTGCGGCGGCTGATCGAACGTCAGCTCGCGGCGGAGGGACGCCTGCCCGCGCCCGTCGCTGCCGGCTGAGCGGCGGCGACGACGATGGCAACGTCCCACGCGGCGGTCTGGCAGCGCGCCACGGTCGTCGACTCGACCGCCCTCACCGACGACATCCGCCGGATCGTGCTCGCGCCCGACCACCCGGCCAAGGTCGACGCCGGCGCGCACATCGACGTGCGCGTGCCGATCGGCGGGGTTCTGGACCGCCGGTCGTACTCCGTCGTCGACGCCGGCCCCGACGGCCGGACCCTGGCGATCAGCGTGCTCGACTCGCCGCGGTCCCGCGGCGGCGCGCGGGCGATGCACGCCCTCCGGCCCGGCGACACCGTCGAGATCACCCAGCCGATCGTCGACTTCCCCCTCCGCGTCGGAGCCGCGCACTACGTGCTGCTGGCCGGCGGCATCGGCATCACTGCGGTCATGGGCATGGCGAGGGTGCTCCGGTCGGTCGGCGCCGATTACACGCTCGTCTACGCCGGGCGCAGCCGGCCGGCGCTGGCCTACGTCGAACACGTGCAGAACGCGCACGGCGACCGGCTGAGACTCCACATCACCGACGAAGGCAACCCGCTCGACGTCACCGAGCTCGTCGGCGGGGTCGAACCGGGCACCGAACTCTACCTGTGCGGTCCGATCAGGCTGATGGACGCCGTTCGCCGGGCCTGGATCGAACGCGAGCTCCCCTACCCCGACCTCCGGTTCGAGACCTTCGGCAACAGCGGCTGGTTCGCCCCCGAGGATTTCGTCGTGCGCATACCGCGGATCGGCGCCGAGGTCACCGTCCGGGCGACCGAGACCATGCTCGAGGCGCTCGAGGCCGCTGAGGTCGACCTGATGTTCGACTGCCGCAAGGGTGAGTGCGGACTCTGCGAGGTGCGCGTGCTCGACCTCGACGGAGACATCGACCACCGTGACGTCTTCTACAGCGAGCGCCAGAAGGACTCCCGCGGCACGATGTGCTGCTGCGTCTCCCGAGCCGTCGCCCCGCCCGGCGGCACCGCCGTCGTGACAATCGACATTTCCTGATCCTCCGCACCCCTACCCAACCGCAATCACCCTGAAGGAGAACCGCCCATGACACTCACCGTGAACGAGACCGCGACCACCCCGTTCCTCGACCCCGCGGCGTGGTCGGGGAAGATCTACATCAACGGGGAGTGGGTCGCCGGGTCAGGCGGCGATCTCCCGGTCATCGAGCCGGCGACCGGCGACGAGATCGGCCGGATCGGGATCGCCACCCCCGTCGACGTGGCCAGGGCCGCCGCGGGCGCGGCCGCGGCGCAGAAGGCCTGGGCCGCGACCGCGCACCCGGTGCGCGCCGCCGTGCTGCGCCGGGCCGCCGCGCTCCTGGAGGAACACGCCGACGAGATCATGGACTGGAACGTGCGGGAAGTCGGCGCGGTTCCCGGGCTTGCCGGCTTCGCCCTCCACGTCGGCGCTCAGGAATGCTATGAGGCGGCGGCGTTGCCGTCGCATCCGCTCGGCCAGGTACTCTCGAGCGAGGAGCCGAGGATCTCCATCGCCCAGCGGGTGCCCGTCGGCGTCGTCGGAGTCGTGTCGCCGTTCAACGTGCCGATCATCCTCGGCATCCGCGCGGTGGCGCCGGCGCTCGCGCTGGGCAATGCGGTCGTGCTCAAGCCGGACCCGCGCACCGCTGTGACCGGCGGCGTGATGATGGTGCGCATCTTCGAGGAGGCCGGCCTGCCCGCCGGGCTCCTGCAGCTGGTGACCGGCGGCGCCGATGTCGGCGAGGCCATCGTCACCGACCCGAACGTGCGGGTGATCGCGTTCACCGGCTCGACCAGGGCCGGTCGCGCCGTCGGCGAGCTCGCGGGAAAGCATCTCAAGCGTGCCCACCTCGAGCTGGGCGGTAATTCCGCCTTCGTCGTACTCGCCGACGCAGACGTCGACAAGGCCGTCAACCTCGCGGCCTGGGGATCGTTCCTGCACCAGGGCCAGATCTGCATGACGGTCGGGCGGCACATCGTGCACGAGAGCATCTTCGACGAGTACGTCGAGAAGCTCGCCGCGAAGGCGGACTCCCTTGCCGTTGGCAACCCCGCCACCGAGCACGTGCACCTCGGCCCGATCATCGACGAGAACCAGCGCGACCGCATCCACCGCCTGGTCACGAGCTCGATCGATTCCGGCGCGAAGCTGAGGGCCGGCGGCAGCTACGACGGGCTGTTCTACCGGCCCACCGTGCTCGCGGACTCGCCGCTGGATGCCCCCGCCTTCTGCGAGGAGGTGTTCGGCCCTGTCGCATCCGTGGTGCGGTTCAGCACCGAGGACGAGGCCGTGGGCATCGCTTCGGCGACCGAATACGGGCTCGCGCTCGGCGTCGTGACCGCCGACGCCATGCGCGGCCTCGAACTGGCCCAGCGGATCCCGTCCGGCATCGTGCACATCAACGACCAGACGGTCAACGACGAGGCGAACACACCGTTCGGCGGCGTCGGCTCGTCCGGCACGGGTTCGCGGCAGGGCGGTGCGGAGGCCAACATCGACGCCTTCACGGAGACGCGCTGGATCACCCTGCGCCGCACGCCGGGCAGCTACCCGTTCTGAGCGGAGCCTAGTTCACATCGTTGGGGTGGGAGCCCACGCGGCCCGAGCGCTCGAGCGCGGAAATCGTGGCGAGTTCGGTGTGACTGAGCTCGAAGTCGAAGACGTCGAGGTTCTCGATCATGCGCGCGCGCCGGTTCGACTTCGGGAACAGGATGTTGCCGGTCTGCAGGTGCCAGCGGATGACCACCTGAGCGGGGCTCTTGCCGTGCGCCTCGGCCGCGACGACGACGACGGGCTCCTCAAGGAGTGGGTACTTGCCCTGGCCGAGGGGTCCCCACGCCTCGATCTGAATCCCGTGGGCGCGCGCGAACGCGGTGACTTCAGGCTGCTGGTGCGCGGGGTGCAGCTCGATCTGGTTGACCGCCGGGACGACATCCGTCTCGGCGAGAAGGCGTTCGAGGTGCGGCACGAGGAAATTCGAGACACCGATCGAGCGTGCACGTCCGGAGGCGCGGATCTTCTCGAGCGCCTTCCAGCTCTCGATGTAGCTGTCCTTCGCCGGCGTCGGCCAGTGGATGAGGTACAGGTCGACGTAGTCGAGCCCGAGCTTCTCGAGGCTCAGGTCGAAAGCGTCGAATGCGCTCTGGGTGCCCTGTTCGCTGTTCCACAGCTTCGTCGTGACAAAGAGCTCGGAGCGAGGCACGGCGGATGCCGCGATCGCGGCCCCGACTCCGGCTTCGTTCCCGTAGATCGCGGCCGTGTCGAGGTGGCGGTAGCCGACCTCGAGTGCGTCGGAGACGATGCGGGTCGTTTCGTCCGGATCGACCTTGAACACACCGAAGCCGAGCTGAGGAATGGTGTGGCCGTCGTTGAGGGTCAGGGTGGGCACAGAAGTCGTCATGGGCCCACCCTAAACGCCGGAACCGGACGGAACCTGACCTGCGTTGCTTCAGCGGGTGAGCTGGAGCTTCCACGCCTCGGGCTCGCGGGAGAGATAGCTCACCGTGAACCGGCCCGGGTGTCGCTGTTCGAGCTGGGCGAGGAGGGGCAACGGGTCGTGGGGAGCGACGAGGACCAGGCCGCCGCCGGGGAGGACAGCGTCCAGCGCACCGAAGATCGCGGCGTGCCGGATCGCGTGCGGGAGCTGCCGGGCGTCCAGTTCTGGGTACCCTGCGGCCTCGGCCTCGCCGCAGGTGCAGGTGTGGCCGGCGGGCTCGTCGTGGGCCGCGGGCCGGGGTGCGGATGCGGGAAGGAGGGGGATCATGTCAACCATGATTTAAACCTAATATATTCCGCTTTAATTAGCGAGCGGGTCGACGGGCACCCAGTCGCCGCGGAGGCGCACCTCGCACAACTCGGGAAGGACGAAGGGGCGCAGCTCCACGTCGTCCGGGTCGTGCCCGCCGGAACGGGCGATGCCCCGGATCAGACCCAGGTGCAGCGAGCACACCACCGCGGGCGTGTGCCTGGCTTCGTCGCGGAAGGGACAGGCCCGGAGCTCGACGACCATACCGTCGCGGGCATCCGTCTCGCTCGGCGACGCCGGCTGACCGGGCGACGCCTCAAGCGATTGGGCGATCGGGTCGAAGCCGAGGCCGTCGAGGATGTGCACGAGCGGCCCGACGTCGCTCGCTCCCCCGGCCGCCCCTGTGCCCGGTTCGCTCTCGCGCGCCTCGAGGTCGAAGGCGGACGACCAGCGCTCGCCGGCGCGGATCGCCCGTGCCCGGCCGCCGTCGTCATCCTCGGCGAGGGCGCCGACGAGGGCGTGGCTGAGCAGCCGCTGCACACCGTCTTCGCGCACCGCGGGATTCACGGTGAAGAGGATGCGCGGACGCCCGCGGATCCCGGTCCGGTCGACGGCACGGCGGATCAGCCCGGCACCCTCGAGCTGGTCGAGATGGAAGCGCGCGGTTGTCACGTGCAGGCCGATGCTCGCGGCGACGGCGGCGGCGTCGACGGGCTCGCGGGCACCCGCGATCAACTCGAGCACCCGGCGGCGCGCATCCGAGGCGAGGGCCGCGTGCCGGTCGCCGATTCCCTGTCCGTCTACCATGGTTTGAGCGTAACAGTCTCCGGTTAAAGCGCCAGGCCGGGAGGACCCGCCCGCGCGCACCGGGCACCCGGAAGTCTTACGATGGAATGCTCATGATTCCCCTTGTCATCACCTTCCCGCCCGAACTCCCCGTCAGCCAACGCCGCGAGGATATCGCGCGCGCCATCCGCGACAACCAGGTCGTCATCATCGCGGGCGCGACGGGCTCGGGCAAGACCACCCAGATCCCGAAGATCTGCCTCGAACTCGGGCGCACGAGCATCGGCCACACCCAGCCGCGGCGGCTCGCCGCCCGCACGATCGCCGAGCGCATCGCCGAGGAACTCGGCCAGGAGGTCGGCCAGGTCGTCGGCTACCAGGTGCGGTTCACCGACCAGGTCGGTCCTGACACCAAGATCAAGCTCATGACCGACGGCATCCTGCTGAACGAGATGCACCGCGACCGGATGCTGCGCAAATACGACACGATCATCATCGACGAGGCCCACGAGCGCAGCCTCAACATCGACTTCCTGCTCGGCTACCTGCGCCAGCTGCTGCCGCAGCGCCCCGACCTCAAGGTCATCATCACCTCGGCGACGATCGACCCGCAGAGTTTCGCCGAGCACTTCGCGGCCGCCGACGGCACGCCGGCCCCGATCATCGAGGTCTCCGGCCGTACCTACCCGGTCGAGATCCGCTACCGCCCGCTCGTGGCCGAAGCGATGGCGGACGATGACGACGAGGACCAGGCCTCGGCGACGCCGCCGGTGGACCGCGACTACATCGAGGGCATCTCCGCGGCGCTCGACGAACTCGAGCGCGAGTCGAACGGCGACGTGCTCGTCTTCCTGAGCGGAGAGACCGAGATCCGCGACGCAGCGGATGCCCTGCAGGGCAAGTTCGCCAGTGGCGACCGCACGAGCCCGACCGAGGTGCTGCCGCTCTACGGCCGGCTCTCCTCCGCCGATCAGCACAAGGTCTTCCAGCCCTCGACCGTCGCCGGGGTTCGGCGCCGGATCGTGCTCGCGACGAACGTTGCCGAGACCAGCCTGACCGTCCCGGGCATCCGTTATGTCATCGACGCCGGAACCGCAAGGATCAGCCGGTACAGCGTGCGCTCGAAGGTGCAGCGGCTGCCGATCGAGGCGATCAGCCAGGCCTCCGCGAACCAGCGCTCCGGGCGCAGCGGGCGCACGAGCGACGGCATCGCGATCCGGCTGTATTCGGAGGAGGACTTCGGTCGCCGCCCGGAGTTCACCGAGCCCGAGGTGCTGCGCACTAACCTCGCCGCCGTGATCCTGCAGATGATCTCGCTCGGCCTCGGCGACATCGCCGCGTTCCCGTTCCTCACCCCGCCGGATTCCCGCGGTATCAAGGACGGCCTCGACCTGCTCGCCGAGCTCGGCGCCGTTGCGCCGGGCAGTGGGGTGAGCAACGCGAGCGGCGGGGTGTCCAAGCTCACCCGGATCGGGCAGCAGCTCGCGAAGCTGCCGATCGACCCCCGCTTCGGGCGGATGGTCATCGAGTCCAAGACCCAGGGCACCAGCCGCGAGGTGATGGCGATCGTCGCCGGCCTCACCATCCAGGACCCGCGGGAACGGCCGCTCGAGCGGCGCGCGCAGGCCGACCAGCAGCACGCGCGGTTCGCGGACCCGACGAGCGACTTCCTCGGCCTGCTGAACCTCTGGAATTACCTCGAGCTCAAGCAGAAGGAACTCGGCTCGAGCGCCTTCCGCAGGCTCTGCAAGAACGAGTTCCTGAACTACCTGCGGGTGCGCGAGTGGCAGGACGTCTACAAGCAGCTCCGCCAGCTCGCCAAGCCGCTCGGCCTACACATCGGCGACCCGGCGGTCAACCCCGACGGCATCCACCGCTCCCTCCTCGCCGGGCTGCTCTCGCACATCGGCCTCAAGGATGTCGCGAAGAAGGACTACATCGGCGCCCGCCAGCAGCGCTTCGTGATCTTCCCCGGCTCGTCGCTCGCGAAGAAGCAGCCCAACGCCGTGATGAGCGCGGAACTCGTGGAGACCAGCCGGCTCTTCGCCCGGATGAACGCCGTCGTCGACCCCGCCTGGGCCGAACCGCTCGCCGGGGACCTCTGCAAGCGCAGTTACTCCGAACCGCACTGGGAGAAGAAGCAGGGCTCCGTCGTCGCCTACGAGCGGGTCACCCTCTACGGGGTTCCGATCGTGCCGCGCCGCCGCGTCCAGTTCTCCCGGGTCGACCCGGCCTACGCCCGCGAGCTCTTCATCCGGCACGCCCTCGTCGACGGCGAATGGGACCTCGACCGCGTCGACCAGCGTGTCACCGCGTTCGACCGGGCCAACACGAAGCTGCGCAAGGAACTCGCCGAGCTCGAGGAACGCACCCGGCGCCGCGACATCCTCTTCGACGACGAGGCCGTCTTTGAGTTCTACCAGCGCCGCATCCCCGCGGAGGTCTGCTCGACGCGCACCTTTGAGACGTGGTGGCGCAAGGCGCGCGCCGAGACCCCCGACCTCCTCACGATGACCGCGGAGGCGCTCGTTCCCGACGAGGCCACCCCGGAGATCGACGAGGCCGTCTTCCCGCCGACCTGGCACCAGGGCGACCAGCGTTTCCACCTGAGCTACCGGTTCGAGCCGGGGGCGGATGACGATGGCGTCGCCGCCCTGATCCCGCTCGCCCTCCTGGCCCGGCTCTCCCCCGCCGGCTTCGACTGGCAGGTACCGGGCCTCCGCGCCGACCTCGTGACCGCGATGATCAAGTCGCTCCCGAAGAGCATCCGCCGCAACGTCGTGCCCGCCGCCGACTGGGCGGCCCGGCTGCTCACCGAGCTACCGCCTGCGCCCGGCGAGGCCCGCACGGCGAAGGACACGAGCAGCATGGGCGGCACGAGCATCGGCGCCCGGCTCGGCGCGGGCACGGGGGCGGGTTTCGAGCCAGAGGCTGCGCCGTTCACCGAGATCCTCGCGGGCCTGATCCAGCGGCTCACGTACGTCCCGGTGAACGCAAACGACTTCGAGCTCGGGCGCGTACCCGCGCACCTCCGGATGACGTTCCGCGTCGTCGACGACCGCGGGCAGGCGATGGCCTCCGGAAAGGACCTCGGCGAGCTGCAGCGCAGGCTCGGCTCCCGGGCCCGCGAAAGCGTCGCGGCGGCATCCGCTGCCACGCCCGTGAACGCGATCGAGCGCGGCGGCCTCACGACCTGGGATTTCGCGGAACTCCCCCGGTTCATCGACACCAAACAGGGCGACAACACCATTCGCGGCTACCCGACCCTCGTCGACGAGGGCACGAGCGTCGCGATCCGGATGATGAGCACCGCTGCAGAGCAGGCGAGCACGCTGCCGGGCGGGGTGCGCCGGCTGCTGCTGCTCGCGACGCCGTCTCCGGTCGCCTACGTGCAGCAGCACCTGACCGGGGCGGAGAAGCTCAGCCTCGCCACGAGCCCTTACCGCACCACGCAGGCCCTCTTCGACGACTGCCTCGCGGCCTGCGTCGATGAGGTGCTGTTCCGGGTGAACCCGAGCGGCCAGGTCTTCATGAAGGCCGAGTTCGACTCGATCCGGGACCGCGTGTCCGGGGTGCTGATGGACTCGATGTTCGAGGCCGTTGGGCTCGTTGCGCGCATCCTCACCGCCTCCCGGGCCGCCGACAAGGCGCTCAAGGCCTCGACGAGCATGGCGTTGCTGCCCGCGCTGACGGATGCCCGTGCCCAGCTGGCCGGACTGATCTACCCCGGCTTCGTGAGCGCGACGGGCCTCGCCCAGCTGCGCCACCTGCCGCGCTACCTCGGCGGCATCAGTTCACGGATCGTGAAACTCGGCGACAATCCCAGCCGCGACCGGGTCTGGATGAATGAAAGCCAGTCGGCCACGGCCCGCTACGAAGCTGCCGGCGGCCGGATTCCGCTGGCCCCCGGCATGGCGGCGAACCTCGTGCGCGCACGCTGGATGATCGAGGAGCTGCGGATCAGCCTGTTCGCGCAGGAGCTCAAGGCCGCGGAGTCGGTGTCTCTGCAGCGGATCCACAAGGTCCTGACCAGCTGACCCCGACATCCGCCGGGGTCAGCTGGTGGCTAGAGCACCTTCGAGAGGAACGCCTGCGTGCGGCGGTGTTGCGGGTTGCTCAGCACGAGCTCGGGGTCGCCGGACTCGACGACGACGCCGCCGTCCATGAACACGAGCGAGTCACCCACCTCGCGGGCGAAGCCCATCTCGTGGGTGACCACGATCATCGTCATGCCCTCCTTCGCGAGGCCCTTCATCACGTCGAGCACCTCGCCGACGAGTTCGGGGTCGAGCGCGCTCGTCGGCTCGTCGAAGAGCATCAGCTTGGGCTCCATCGCGAGCGCGCGGGCGATCGCGACACGCTGCTGCTGGCCGCCGGAGAGGTGCGCGGGGTAGTAGTCCGCGCGTTCGGCGAGTCCCACCCGGGCGAGCAGGTCGCGGGCGGTGCGCTCGGCTTGCGCCTTGGGCAGCCCCTTGACCCGCAGCGGCGCCTCCATCACGTTCTGGAGTGCGGTCATGTGCGGGAACAGGTTGAAGCGCTGGAACACCATGCCGATGTCCCTGCGCTGCTTCGCCGCTTCCTTGGGCGCCATCTCGTAGAGCTTGCCGTTGGTCTCGCGGTAGCCGATCAGCTCGCCGTCGACGCTCAGCCGCCCGGCGGAGAGCACCTCGAGGTGGTTGATGCAGCGCAGGAACGTGGACTTGCCCGAGCCGCTCGGCCCGACGAGGCACATCACCTCGCCGCGTTTGACCTCGAGGGAGATGCTCTTGAGCACCTCGTGCGAGCCGAAGCTCTTCGAGACCTGCTCTGCGAGCACCATCGGCACGTAACCGCGGGCAGCGGATGCCGCGTTCGGCGTGGTCAGGTCGCTCATGACGGGCCTCCCTGGCCGGTTTCGGGTTCTCGGCCGGTGCGGGTCGCCGGCGCCTGCTCGGAGCCGGGCACGATCGTGACGCCCGTGATCGGGTCGGGGTTGGAGCCGCCGCCCTTCTTGTCCGGCTGACGGTCGCCGATGCCGCGCGCGAAACGCTTCTCGAGGAAGTACTGGCCCACCATCAGGATCGAGGTGAAGAACAGGTACCAGATCGACGCGACGATGAGCAGCGGGATCGGGTTGAACGTCTCGGCGGAGATGTCACGGGAGCGGGCGAACAGGTCGAAGCTGAACGGCACCGCCGTGACGAGCGAGGTCGTCTTGAGCATCGAGATGACCTCGTTGCCGGTCGGCGGGATGATCACCCGCATCGACTGCGGCAGGATGACCCGGGTCATCGTCTGCGACCAGCTCATCCCGAGCGCGGTCGCGGCCTCTTCCTGGCCACGATCGACGGCGAGGAGTCCGGCACGGACGATCTCGGCCATATACGCGGCCTCGTTGAGCGAGAGGCCGATCACCGCGAGGGCGAACGTGCTGAGCGCGGCGTTCGTCTCGAACGACACCCACGGGTGCATGAACGGGATGCCGATGTCGATGCTCGAATAGATCAGCGAGATCAGGCCCCAGATGGTCAGCTGGACGTAGACCGGTGTGCCGCGGAAGACCCAGAGATAGAACCACGCGAGGCTCTTCACGACCGGGTTGGGCGACAGCCGCATCACCGCGAGGATCACGCCGAGGACGATCGCGATCACCATCGAGTAGACGGTGAGTTCGAGGGTCACGAGCGCGGCCTGGGAGATGCGCCGGTCGAACAGGTACTTCGCGACCGTCGGCCAGTCGTACGCGGGGCGGAAGGCCGCGTCGACGATAGCCAGGGCGAACACCACGATCAGGATGATCGCGAAGACCATCCGCCAGGGGTGACGCAGCCGGATGGCTTTGATGGGAACCGACGCGGCCGGGGCGGCCGGATCGGCCGGGGACGAGGCGGGCCCCGCCCCCCGGCCGTTCAGATTCGGCGTGCTCACCGGTTAGCCGTTCGCGGCTGCGTTGATCGTGATCTTGTCGATGCCGCCGTCGGCGACACCCCACGTGTCGAGGATGGCCTTGTAGCTGCCGTCGTCGACCATGGACTGCAGTGCGGCCTGGACGGCCTTGCCGAGGTCAGAGCCCTTGGCGACGACCATGCCGTATGGCGCGACGTCGAAGGTCTTGCCCGCGAGCTGCAGCTTGCCCTTGGTCTGGGCGATGGCGTAGAGGGTGACGGGAGAGTCGGCGCTGAGCGCGTCGGCCTGGCCGAGTACGACCGCGTTCGTCGCGGCATCCTGGGTGTCGAACTTGAGCTTGTCGATCGCGGGCTTGCCGGCCGCGACGCAGGCGTCGCTCTTGGCGGGGACCTCGTCGGTGTCCTCATAGGTGGTCGCCTGCACGGCGACCTTCATGCCGCAGGCGTTGTCCGGGTCGACGGTCTTGTCCTTGGCCGATGCCCACTGGATACCGGCGGTGTAGTAGTTGACGAAGTCGACCTGCTGCTCGCGCTCGGCGGTGTCCGTGAACGAGGACTCGCCCATGTCGGCCTTGCCACCGGCGACGGAGGGGATGATGTTGTCGAACTTGGCGACCTGGAATTCGGCCGTGAGCCCGAGCTTGGTCGCGACCGCGCTCGCGATCTCGATGCCCCAGCCGATGGGCTTGCCTGCTTCGTCCTTGAACTCGTTGGGGGCGTAGGTCGGGTCGCTGCCGACGATGAGCTTGCCGGAGGACGCGATCTTGGCGGGAACGAGTGCGGCGGCCGCGTCGTCCTTGGTGATCGCTGCGGCCGAGGCGCTGGTGGTCGAGCCGGTCGAGGGCGTCGAGTTGTCGACGCAGCCGGTGAGCATCAGTGCGGCCGCGGCGGCGACGGCGGGGAGTAGGTATCGAGCGCGCATATGCGGAACCTTCTTTGTTTGTCGGTGTCAGGGGTTCGTCATTGAGTCCGTAAACGGTAAGCGACAGAGGTGAGCATATAACAGGATGCTCACGCGGATTCTGTGCGCAGGTCACGTTTTGGACTAGCTAAAGCGAGCGTGAGGGGGACGTGTCTCGATCAAGTATGGCCGTTGGCGTGTTTCGGGCAGATTTCGCCGGGTGCGACGACAGCGCCCGAACCGCCGGCCCGCCCAGTTGCGCACAAAGCACCCTCGTCGCGACGACGAAGGTGCTTTGACCGCAATTCAACCCCGGCGACGGGCGTTATTCGGCGGCCTTGGCCGCGGTTGAGAGCATCGTCACGTAGTCGTCGAGGCCCCAGGTCAGCGAGAGACCCGTCGGCGGGGAGACGGACGAGATGAATGCCGCGCCGACCGGGGAGGCGACGGAACCACGCTGCACCTGCGGCATGGCCTGGGCGTACCCGGCGGAGAGGAACGCATCCGATTCCTCCTGCGTCGTCCCGAAGTTCACGAGCACGTCACTCGTGAGCTTGTCGAGCTGTTCGTGGCTGAGCGTGTAGTAGAAGCTCGCCTCGTCGGTCGCGAGGGCATCGACGGCGGGTGCGTTCACGAAGCCGAGGTCGAGGGTGAATGCGACGCGGGGGTCTTCCTTCTTGTAGACGTAGAACGTTCCTCCGCTGTCGCTCGTGAGGGCGATGGACTTGCCCGCGAACTCGGGGTGGGCTGCCGCTGCCGCGGCGATCTTCGCGTCGATGCCCGCGAGAAGGGTGGTCGCTTCAGCGGACTTGCCGAGAGCCGTTCCGGTGATCGTGATGAGGTCGCGCCAATTCGTCGCCCAGGGCTGGTCCGGGTAGCCGACCACGGGGGCGATCTTGCTGAGCAGCGCGTACTGCTCGGCGGTGATGCCCGAGTATGCGGCAAGGATGACGTCGGGTGCGGCCTTGGCGATGTCCTCGTACGGCGGCTCCGTGGAGTCGGGCAGCACGGTCGGCGTCGGCGTTCCGCTCGTCGCGAGCGCCTCGGAGATCCAGGGCAGCACGCCCTGGGCGTCACCGGCGTATGCCTGGAACGGCATCGCGACGGGAATGACGCCGAGGGCGATCGCGTCGTCCGCGCTGCCCCAGCCCCAGGTCACGACCCGGGTCGGCTGCTTCGGGATCACGGTCGACCCGAAGGCGTTCTCGATGGTGACGGGGAACGACGCGGCTGCGGAGTCGCCCGCCGCAGCATCCGTTGACTGGGGCGCCGGCGCGGAACAGCCGGTCAGCGTCAGGGCGACGAGGGCGGCGACGGCGACAAGCGCGCGAATGGGGGGACGGTGCACGGGAAACTCCGGTTTCTCAGTTGTCTCGGGGAGGGACATGGTTCGACTAGATTAGGTTAGCCTTACCTAATATAGCGGATGCCGCGGTCGGAGCGGGATGGAACCTCCCGATCGGCACGACGAGCGGTGAGCCGCAGACCGGGTCGGGGATGACGAGGGCGTCGAGCCCGAAGGCGGAGCGGACGACGTCGACGGTCAGGGTGTCCGCGGGCGGCCCTGCGGCGATGATCCCGCCTGAGCGCATCACGAGCATTTCGTCGGCGTACCGGGCCGCGAGGTTGAGGTCGTGCAGGACCATCACGATCGTGGTCCCGCGGGTGCGGTTGAGCTCGAGGAGGAGGTCGAGGACCTCGATCTGGTGGGCGACGTCGAGGAAACTCGTCGGCTCGTCGAGCAGCAGGATGTCGGTGTCCTGGGCGAGGGCCATCGCGATCCAGACCCGCTGGCGCTGGCCGCCGGAGAGCTCCTCGAGCCGGCGCGCGGCGAGGTCGAGGGTTCCGGTGCGCACGAGGGCGTCGGCGACGATGGCGTCGTCGGCGGCCGTGGTGCCGCGGAACCAGCCCTGATGCGGATGCCGGCCGCGACCGACGAGTTCGCCGACGGTGATTCCCTCCGGCGCGAGCGGCTGTTGCGGCAGGAGGCCGAGCACGGTCGCGACCCGCTTGCCCGGAATCGTCGCGATGTCGGTGCCGTCGAGGAGGACCACGCCGGTCTGCGGGGTGAGCAGGCGGGCAAGTCCGCGGAGGAGGGTCGATTTGCCCGAGGCGTTCGCGCCGACGATGACCGTGATCCGGCCGACGGCGATCTCGAGGTCGAGGTCTGTGACGATCGGGACGCCGTCGTAGCCGAGGCCGAGGGCGACGGTGCGCAGCTCGTGGTGCGTGCGGTCGCCCGGTTCGGCGGCTGCTGGACCCGCGAAAGCCGGGACCGCTGTCTGCGGGTCGGGAGCGTGCGGTTCGGGCTGGGTCATCGGGTTCCTTCTGTGCTGTCGCGCGGGATGCCGCGGGTGCTGCCGGCGCCGCTGCCGCCCGCCGCTCCGGTCGCGAGCAGCCAGAGCAGGTAGGGCGCTCCGATGGCGCCGGTGACGACCCCGGCGGGGAGCTGGAGTCCGCCCGGGAGCAGGTGCTGGGACGCGAAGTCGGCGGCGCTGACGATCAGGGCGCCGACGAGGGCCGAGGGAACGAGGCTCAGTCCGCCGGTGCCGACGAGGCGGCGGGCGATCGGCGCGGACACGAACGCGACGAACGCGAGCGGGCCGACCATGGCCGTCCCGAGCGCGGCGAGGGCGACGGCGACGATGAGGAGTCCGAGCCGGTTGCGCTCGGCACCGACCCCGAGGCTCGTGGCGAGGTCGTCGCCCAGTTGCAGCGCGCGAAGACGCGGAGCGAGCATCCACACGATCGGCAGGAGCACCGCGAGTCCGACAGCGACGACCGCGATCTCGGGCCAGGCGGCACCGCTCACGCTGCCGACGAGCCAGGTCAGGGCGTCCTGGGCGTCGCGGAGCTCGGCGCGGCTGAGCAGGTAGCCGAGCAGGCCCTGCACCATGAACGCGATGCCGACGCCGATGAGCACGAAGCGGTAGCCGGCGACGCCTCCGGTGCCTCCGCCGCGACCGCGCCAGGCCAGCAGGTAGATGACGGTCGCGACGAGGATCGCGCCGCCGAAGGCCGCGAAAGCGGTCGCGAGGCTGCCGAAGCCGAGCACGAGCATCCCGAGGACCGCTGCGGCGCTCGCCCCGCCGGTGACGCCGACGATGTCGGGGCTCGCGAGCGGATTGCGCAGCACGGTCTGGAACAAGGCGCCCGAGAGCGCGAAGGCGACGCCGGTCAGGAGCGCGAGCACGAGCCGGGGCAGGCGCAGGGTCAGCACGATGAAGTTCTCGGCCCCGGTGCCCTGGCCGGCGAGGGTGCGGAGCAGGTCGGGCACCGCGACGGAATAGGAGCCGACGGAGAGGCTCAGCGCGGCGACGACGAGCACCGCCCCGGAGAGGACGATCACTGTCCGGCGCTCCCGGCGGCGCCGTGCACCCCGCGCCGCGCCGAGCACAGCCGCGGGCGCGAGGACCGGAGTGCTTGTGCTCACAGCCCGACCGCCTTGGTGCCTCGCACGAGAGCAATCAGCACGGGGGCGCCGAGGAACGCGACGACGAGGCCGGCCTCGATCTCGCCGGGGCGGGCGATCACGCGCCCGATCACGTCGGCGAGCAGGAGCAGGGCGGGGCCGAGCAGCGCCGAGAGGGAGAGGGTCCAGCGGTAGTCCGGGCCGGCGAACCAGCGGGCGAGGTGCGGAACCGCGAGGCCGACGAAGACGATCGGCCCGGCGAGGGCGGTCGCCGAGCCGCAGAGCAGCACGACGGCGACGAAGCAGACGATCCGTGCGGCCACGACGTTCTGGCCGAGGCCGCGGGCGAGGTCGTCTCCGAGGGCGAGCGCGTTGAGCATCCGCCCGGCCGTCGCCGCCAGAATCGTGCCGGCGAGGATGAACGGCGCGAGCTGCAGCGCGGTGTCGAGGCCGCGGGCGGAGAGGGAGCCCGCAGACCAGAACCGGTAGCGGTCGAAGGTCGACGGGTCGCTGAGCAGCACGATGGTGATCAGCGAGGTGAGCGCCGCGGTGAGCGCCGTGCCGGCGAGGGTGAGCTTGACGGGGGTCGCTCCCCCGCGTCCGAGCGACCCGATGACGTACACGACGGATGCCGCGACCGCGGCCCCGACGAAGGCGAACCAGACGTAGCCGAGCGCGCTCGTGACTCCGAAGACGGCGATGCCGGCTACGACGAAGAGGGAGGCGCCCGCGTTGACGCCGAGCAGGCCGGGGTCGGCGAGGGGGTTGCGGGTGACGCCCTGCATGAGCGCACCGGCGAGGCCGAGGGCGAGGCCCGCGAGCAGGCCGACGACCGTGCGCGGGATACGCAGGTCGAGCACGACCAGCTGGTCGGTCACGGCGGGGTCGGGCCGGAACAGGGCGTCGAGGACGGTGCCGAAGGGCACGTCCCGCGCGCCGACGACGAGGGAGGCGATGATCACGAGGAC
>NZ_JASJXJ010000032.1:0-28437 GCF_035018685.1 Cryobacterium sp. RTC2.1 | reverse complement strand
CTCGCACGCCGGCGCCGACCGGGGGGTCTTCCCCCCCCCCGCCCCCCCCGGCCGGGCGAGCCGACACCCGGACAGGGCGACCGCGCGCCCCCGGACGCGGGCGGCCGACGCGCATACGATGGACGGATGTCCGCGTATGTCTCGGCCCTCGATCTGTTCTCCATCGGGATCGGCCCCTCCAGCTCCCACACGGTCGGCCCGATGCGGGCCGCCCGCGCCTTCGCCGCCCACCTCACCGAAAGCGGCCGGCTCGGCGAGGTCACCCGGGTGAGCTGCTCGCTCTACGGTTCGCTCGGCTCGACGGGCCTCGGCCACGGCACCCCCGACGCCGTCCTCGCCGGTCTCACCGGCTTGCACCCGGAGACCTGCGACCCTGCCGCCGTCCACGGATCGTGGGCCGACCTGGACGAGGGCGCAACGCTGCTCCTCGACGGCCGCCACGCGATCGCGGTCGAGCGCGGCGACATCCGCTTCGAAGCGCGCACCAGGCTGCCCGGCCACCCCAACGCGCTCACCCTGCAAGCGTGGTCGGCGACGGATGCCCTCCCCCTGTTCGAGGAGACCTGGTACTCGATCGGAGGCGGCTTCATCCGGCGCGAGGGCGACCCCATGGTTCCGCCGACGACCTCTCCCCGGCCGATGGACTACGACTCGAGCGCCGAGCTGCTCGCACTCTGCGATGCCCGCGGGGTCGATATCGCCGCGATCGCCCGCGAGAACGAGGAGTCCATCCACGGGGCCGAAGCCCTCGACGCCGGGCTCGACGCGATCTGGGACGCGATGCACGTCTGCGTCGAGGCCGGATTGGCCACGGCCGGCACCCTTCCCGGGGGCCTCAAGGTCAAGCGCCGTGCCGCCGCCATTCGCATGCAGCTCGAGGAATATGAGCTGCTGCCCCTGCGCGAGCGAGACACCTCGACCGAGTGGCTGCACGCCTTCGCCCTCGCGGTCAACGAGGAGAACGCCTCCGGAGGCCGCGTCGTCACGGCACCGACCAACGGTGCGGCGGGAATCATCCCGGCCGTCGGGCACTACTACCTGCGGTTCGTCCCTGGGGCGAACGCCGAGGGCATCCGCCGCTACCTGCTCACGGCGGCCGCGATCGGATCCCTCGTGAAGGCCAACGCCTCCATATCCGGCGCGGAAGGCGGCTGCCAGGCCGAGGTCGGATCAGCGTGCGCGATGGCCTCCGGCGCGCTCTGCGCGGTGCTCGGCGGCACCCCGCGCCAGGTCGAGAACGCCGCCGAGATCGCGATGGAGCACCACCTCGGTCTCACCTGCGACCCCGTCGGAGGCCTCGTGCAGGTGCCGTGCATCGAGCGCAACGCGATCGCGTCGTCGACGGCGGTCTCCGCTGCCCGCCTCGCCCTGCACGGCGACGGCACCCACCTCGTCTCCCTCGACACCGTCATCGAGACCATGCGCCAGACCGGCCTCGACATGATGACGAAGTACAAGGAAACGAGCGAGGGCGGTCTCGCCGTCAACGTGATCGAATGTTGACCCGACCAGCCTAAACTGGGCAGGCACACGCGATACGGATGTCGGGCGCAGCCCTTTCGTTCCCCTGTCGCGCCGCATTCATCACGTTCACGGCATTCCGGGGGTCTCATGCGTATTCGGTCGTCCCAGCACTCATTCCGGGCCGCGGGCCCATCCACCGCGATCCTGGTCTCCGGGATCCTCGTTCTCGGCCTGTCCGGGTGCGCGGCGGCTCCGGCGCCTGCGGTCGTCACGGCCACCGTCGTCGTCACCCAGACACCGACTCCCACGCCGACGCCGACGCCCACGCCCACCCCGACGCCCGTGGAGGTGCCGCTCATCCCCAACCCGCCGAAGGGATCGGCACCCACGACAACCCCGAACGCCGCTGCAATCCCCGTCGCGCCGATTCCGGAGGGGCCTGCGACCGATCTGGGAGCGACAGCGGGCGCCGAGGGATCCGCCGCGTCAAACGGCGCCGGCGCACTCCAGACCTACACGGTCGTCGAGGGCGACGACTTCTTCGCGATCGCGCAGCGCTTCGACGTGCCCGTGCAACAGCTCCTCCGGATGAATCCGTCGGTGCCCGGCCTCGGCGAGGACATCTACATCAACGACGTCATCAACCTCGACTGGACCACGAAGCGCTAGTCACACGCCATTCCCGGCGCACGCGCATCAGATTCCCCGCGGATCGCTCCACAGCCCGCACGCGCCTTCCCGGCAGCTTCGTCCGGCAGGGTGGAACCGGCGCCGATACCCGGTCGCCGGGAGGCCGGGAAACGGCACCTCTCGTTCAGTCAATCCACACTGCTCGTTCATCTCGGTGAACGAGAGTACAACCAGTCCCAACGTGTTGGGGCGCTGAAGCCGACCGGCATCGGTCGGACCGGAAGAACGTGATGCGCGGGCGAGCACACGGTTGCCCGGTCCGGCCGGGGCCGGTCGCTTACTTTAAGCGGGCATCCACCGCACCGAGCGCGGGTGTTCCGCCGGTGCGCGGGTGGTCGACCACGCGCGGAGCGGCGCAACACCAGCGCTCGACGTCGACGTTCGACCGCCCGGCGAGCGGATGCCGCTAGCGGGTCTGGCGGAAGATCCGCTCGATGATCCCGACCACGCGCAGCGAGTCCTCCGGGTCGACGGGAGCAGGCGCACCGCGCAGCAGCGCGTCGGCGAGTCCCCGGTAGAAGGCCGCGTAGTCGCCGGGTTCGGTGGGCACCGCGTGCTGGGCGCCGTCGAGCCCGAGCATGCCCCAGGCCGACTCGTGCTCGATACCGAAACCGGCATCCGTCGGAAGAGCACCGGCGGCGAGGGTGGCCTCCTGGCCGTCGAGGCCCCACTTCGTGTACCCCGATTCAGAGCCGAGCACGTGGAAACGCGGCCCGACCTGGGCGGCGGTCCCGTTCATCCACAGGTGCGATCGCACCCCGGAACCGTGGTGCAGCGACACGAAGGTGTCGTCGTCGGCGTTCCCGCCGGGCACGCGGGTCGCGATCTCTGCGTAGATGTCGTCGACCGGCCCGAAGAGCTGCAGGGCCTGGTCGATGAGGTGCGCGCCGAGGTCGAAGAGAATCCCGCCGCCCTCACGGATGCCGGCGCTCGCCTTCCAGGCCTTGGCCGACGGTGTCGGGCGCCAGAACTCGAACCGCGACTCGAAGTGCCGCACCTCGCCGAGGGCGCCCTCTGCGATGAGCGCCTTCAGGGTCAGGAAGTCACCGTCCCAGCGCCGGTTCTGGAACACGGTGAGCAGCAGGCCGAGGCGTTTGGCCTTCTCGATGAGCCCCTGGCCTGCGATGCTCGTGGGAGCGAACGGCTTGTCGATAACGACGGCGAGGCCCGCGTCGAGCGCGGCATGGGCGAGTGCGACGTGACTGCCCGGCGGGGAGCCGATCACGACGAGGTCGAGGTCGTCCGCTGCGGCGAGGAGCTCGTCGACGGTGTGCATCAGGCGCACACCCGGATAGGTCTCTGCAGCCTGCTGGCGCCGCACGGGGTCGCCCGTGACGATCGCGTCGAGGGAGAATTCTGGGTTCGCGGCGAGGAACGGGCTGTGGAACACCCTCCCGGAGAGGCCGAAGCCGATCACGGCGGATCGGATCGGACGGGCGATGTTGTCGGCTGCACTCATGCTTCCACGCTACTCCGCGGGGCACCCGCCGCCCGCCGCCACCGCGCTCCAAGCACCAGGTACGGTCTGCACCAGGCACGGGCCGACCTTAGAGCCGATTGACCGCCGTGACCCGGACGTGCGCGGCGCCGAGGTCGTCCGATTCGGCGAGATCGATCGTCGCGCTGATCCCCCAGTCGTGATCGCCCGCCGGGTCGTCGAGGATCTGCCGCACGGTCCACTCCGTTGCGCCCTCGTCGAGGATCAGCATGCCGGACCCGCGCGCGTTGGCGCCGGTGAGGACCTCGTCGTGTTCGGCGAAGTATCCGTCCATGGCGTCTCCCCAGGCATCCGCCGTGAAGCCGTGCTCGCGGTCGAGCTCGCCGAGCGCGTCGTAGTTCTCGAGCGCCGCGAGCTGAACGCGCCGGAACAGCTCGTTGCGCACGAGGATCCGGAAGGCGCGCACGTTCGTGGTGAGCCGGCGCGGGGGCGGCGGCAGCACGGAGACGGCGCCCTGCTCGTGCGCTTCGAGGTCGGGGTGGATGAGCTCCTCCCACTCGTCGAGGAGGCTCGAGTCGACCTGGCGCACGAGTTCGCCGAGCCACTCGATCAGGTCGAGCAGGTCCTCGGTCTTGGCCTCGTCCGGGATGGTCTGCCGGGCGGCCCGGTAGGCGTCGGACAGGTAGCGCAGCACGACGCCCTCTGAGCGAGCGAGCTTGTAGAACGCGATGAACTCACCGAACGACATCGCCCGTTCGTACATGTCGCGCACGACCGTCTTGGGGCTGAGCTCGAAGTCCGCGATCCAGGGCTGCGACTCCTTGTAGGTCGTGAAGGTGTAGGTCAGCAGCTCCTCGAGGGGCTTCGGCCAGGTGATCTCCTCGAGCAGCGCCATCCGCTCGTCGTATTCGATGCCCTCGCGCTTCATCGCGTTGACAGCTTCGCCGCGGGCGGCGAACTGCTGGCCCATCAGCACCGGGCGCGGGTCGTCGAGGGTCGCCTCGACGATCGACATCATGTCGAGCGCGTAGGTCGGCGACTCCGGGTCGAGCAGGTCGAACGCGGCGAGCGCGAACGGCGAGAGCGGCTGGTTGAGAGCGAAGTTCGGCTGCAGGTCGACGGTCAGGCGGATGTCCCCGCTCGCGCTCTGCTCGACGATCCCGGCCGCGCGCAGCGTCTTGTAGATGCCGAGGGCACGGCGGGCGTGCCCGAGCTGGCGCTTCCACGGCTCGTGGTTGTCGAACACGAGCTCGTAGACGTGCGCGAAGGCGTCGCCGCCGCGGCCGATCACGTTGATCAGCATCGCCGCGGTCATCTGCATGCTCGAGTGCAGAGTCTCCGGCTCTGCGCTGACGAGGCGCTGGAACGAGGGCTCGCCCCAGGACACGAAGCCCTCCGGCGCCTTCTTGCGGATGATCTTGCGCTTCTTCTTGGGGTCGTCCCCGGCCTTCTCGATCGCCTTGAGGTTCTCGGTCTCGTGGTCGGGGGCCTGGATCACGACGGTTCCCGCGGTGTCGTACCCGGCCCGGCCGGCGCGCCCGGCGATCTGGTGGAACTCGCGGGCGTTGAGCTGGCGCATCTTGACGCCGTCGTACTTTGTCAGGGCGGTGAAGAGCACCGTGCGGATCGGCACGTTGATGCCGACTCCGAGGGTGTCGGTGCCGCAGATCACCCGGAGCAGGCCGCGCTGGGCGAGCTGCTCGACGAGTCGGCGGTACTTCGGCAGCATGCCGGCGTGGTGCACGCCGATGCCCATCCGGATCAGCCGAGAGAGGGTCTTGCCGAAGCTCGTCGTGAAGCGGAACTCGCCGATCAGCTCAGCGATCGCCTCCTTCTGCTCCTTGGTGGCGACCTTGACGCTCGAGAGCGCCTGCGCGCGTTCGAGGGCGGCGGCCTGGGAGAAGTGCACGATGTAGACGGGCGCCTGGCCGGTCTTGAGCAGGTCCTCGACCGTCTCGTGCACCGGCGTGGTCTCGTAGTAGTAGTTGAGCGGGACCGGGCGTTCGACGCCCGTGACGACCGCGACCGGCCGGCCGGTGCGGCGGGCGAGGTCGTCGGCGATCTCGGTCACGTCCCCGAGGGTCGCGCTCATCAGGATGAACTGCACCCGGGGCAGCAGGAGGAGCGGCACCTGCCAGGCCCAGCCGCGGTCGGGGTCGCCGTAGAAGTGGAATTCGTCCATGACGACCTGGTCGACCTGGGTGTCCTCGCCGCTGCGGAGGGCGAGGTTCGCGAGGATCTCGGCCGTGCAGCAGATGATCGGGGCGTCCGAGTTGACCGAGGAGTCCCCCGTCATCATCCCGACGTTCTCCGCGCCGAAGATCTCGACGAGGGAGAAGAACTTCTCGCTCACGAGCGCCTTGATCGGCGCGGTGTAGAAACTGCGCTTGCCCGCGGAGAGCGCGGCGAAGTGCGCTCCGACCGCGACGAGGGACTTCCCGGTTCCGGTCGGCGTGCTCAGGATCAGGTTCGCCCCCGAGACGATCTCGATGAGCGCCTCCTCCTGGGCGGGGTACAGCGAGAGGCCCTGGTCCGTCGCCCACTCTTCGAATGCCGCGAACAGGGCGTCGGGATCGGTGACGGACGGGAGGGCGCTCAGAGTTGCCATGATCCTTCGATCCTGCCCTATCGCGCTGGCCGTTGCCTGCGGAGGGGGCGGAGGACGGGCAAGCGACGGCTGGAGACTCTGGCGAAAACACCAGCGAATCGTAAGGAATGCGCGGGCGCGCCCCGGTGCGGCCGCCTTAGGCTGAACGGATGACCGGCCCCGACGCGCGCACGCCCTCCCCTGGTTCCCGCGCGCGCCGGACGTGGACCCGCAGGCCCACCGTGCTCGCGGCCCTCGCCGGGATCGCGGCCGCCCTCGCCGGTCTCGGCGCCGCCGAACTGGCCGCTGCGCTGCTCGCGCCGGCCGGCAGTCCGGTCCTCGCCGTCGGCGCCCTCGTGATCGACCTCGTGCCCGGCTGGGTCAAGGAACTCGTCATCTCCCTCTTCGGCACGAACGACAAGGCCGTGCTGATCGTGACCCTCGCCCTCGGCGCAGCGGTGCTCGCCGCGGCCGCCGGGGTGCTCGAACTCCTGCGCCCGCCGGTCGGGCGCGTGCTCACGGTCGCGGCGGGCGGACTCGCCGTGTTCGCGGTGCTCAGCAGGTCGAGCGCTTCGACCCTCGACGCCCTTCCCTCCGTCGTCGCCATGGTCGTCGCGGCCGTGCTCCTGACCGTGCTGATCACCCGGCTCCGCGCCGAGACGGCTCCCGCGCCCGCGCACACCGCACCGGGCGGCGCTGACGTCGACCGTCGCCGCTTCCTCGCATACACGGGCGCGAGTGCTGCCGTCGGCGCGGTCGCCCTCGTGATCGGCCAGGTCGTGTCCGCCGGCACCCGGGCAGCGGATGCCGCCCGCGCGCTCTTCACCCTGCCAGCGCCGTCCGTCACGGCGCCCGCGATCCCGCCAGCGGCATCCGTCTCCGTTGACGGCATCTCGCCGCTCATCACCGCCAATGCGGACTTCTACCGGATCGACACCGCACTCCAGGTGCCCAGGATCGACCCGAGCACGTGGAGGCTCAAGGTCACCGGAATGGTCGAGAACGAGGTCGAACTGAGCTTCGCCGACCTGCTCGCCCTGCCCCTCGAAGAGAGCACGACAACGCTGATGTGCGTTTCGAACCCGGTCGGCGGCGACCTGATCGGCAACGCGACGTGGCTCGGATACCCGATCAGGAACCTGCTCTCCCGTGCCGTGCCGACCGCGGGCGCCGACATGGTGCTCTCCCGCAGCCAGGACGGCTGGACCGCGAGCACCCCGCTCGAGGTCCTCACCGACACGGGCCGCAACGCGATCCTCGCGGTCGGCATGAACGGCGTCCCGCTCCCGCTCGAACACGGCTACCCGGTGCGGATGGTCGTGCCCGGCCTCTACGGCTACGTCTCGGCCACGAAATGGGTCGTCGAACTCAACGTCACCCGGTTCGACCAGCACACCGCGTACTGGACGGACCGCGGCTGGTCCGAGCGGGGCCCGGTCAAGGTGTCCTCCCGGATCGACGTGCCGCGCTCGGGCGCCAGGGCCGGAGCGGGCACCGTGACCGTCGCGGGTGTCGCGTGGGCCCAGCACACCGGCATCCGCAGGGTGGAAGTGCAGGTCGACGGCGGCGCCTGGGCCGAGGCGACCCTCGCCACGGCGATCTCGGCCGACACCTGGCGCCAGTGGACCTGGTCCTGGCCTGCGACGGCCGGTGCACACACCCTTCGGGTCCGGGCGACGGATGCCGCCGGCCTCGTCCAGACGGATATCAGGCAAGACGTCATCCCCGACGGTGCGACGGGTCTCGACGAGGTCAGCGTCACGATCGCATAGGGGTCGCGGTTCCCCCCGCCACTCCATCAGCCACTCCATCCGCCCTCCCCCGGCGCCGGTTCGAGCACGTTGTGCACCAATGCGCAAGCCCCGAGACAGCCCGGAATGCCGGGCGTATTCTCGTCAGAACATTCTGGCTGCCCGTTCCACGGGTGGCCTCAGCGCGAAAGGACCAACCATGCGCACCCACGCCAACTTCACCGCCGCAGAACTCCGTCGCTTCGAGCGTCTTCTCCTCGAAGAACGCCACGACGCCTTCCTGGCCAAGGGCCGCATGGACGAGACCCTCTCCGGGGTGCTCGACGCCCGCAACAGCGGAACCGACGACGACGAGCACGACCCCGACGGCCCGACGCTCACGATGGAGTGGTCCCGGATGTCGGGCGTGCACAGTGAACTCGTCGCGAAGTCCGCAGCGATCGACCGTGCGCTCGCCAGGATCCACGAGGGCACCTATGGCCTGTGCGTGCGCCGCGGTGAGCTGATCAGCCGCGAACGGCTCGAGGCCCGTCCTGCCGCGGAACTCTGCATCGACTGCGCCCGCGAGATCGAGGCCGGCGCGCGATAACAGCACCGGCGAAGAAACCCCCGGCGTTCGTCACGCCGTGACGACCCGTCCCACGACGCACAGCACGGCGAGCAGGCCGAGCGCACAGGTCGCGGCGGCGAGCGCCGCGAACGGCCACGCACCACGGGAGGCGAGCGTTGCGGAGTCCCGCAACTCGGCGTGCACTCGCCGGTAGCGGTAGCGCACGCCGATGTACGCGGCAAGGGCGAGCGCGAGCCCGGCCGCGCCGAAGAACACGGCCACGACCCCCACGAGCGGTGCCGCGAACCGCACCCCGGCCGCCACGGCGACGGCGAGCGCGAGCACCGTGCGCTGCCACGCCAGCAGGGTCCGTTCGGGTTGCAGTCCGGGATCGAACGGATGCTCGGCGCCCTCCGGTACCTCCGTCACGACCCCGCCCGCCGGCATCCGCTCACCGGAACTGACCGCTGTTCACGAGACTGCGCCCCGTCAGAGGGCTGCGCCCCTTCACAGGACTGCGCCGCTTCACGGGGCTGCATCGCTTCACAGAAACAAGCCCGCGAAGATCAGCAGCCCGCCCACGACGATTCCGACGGCGAGAACACCGGACAGCGCTGGGGCCGGCAGTGGCCGGTCCTCGCGGAGGGCGCGTTCGATCCGGCTCCAGTTCAGCCACGCGTGCACGGGAGCCAGCAGCCCGAGCACCAGGAAGACGACGGCCGAGGCGACCCGGAAGTCCCCCCGGATCGGCAGCTCGAGCACCTCGAGGGCGACGCCGACCGCGAGGAGGGCGAGCGAGGTGCGGATCCAGGCGAGGAAGGTGCGCTCGTTGGCGAGGCTGAACCGGGGGTCCGGTTCCCGGCCGTGTCCGTAGACCGACCGGGGAAACCGTCCTTCGGGCATCTGCCTAGACCTCGTCGGTGACGGGAGCGGCGAACTGGGAGTTGTAGAGGGCGAAGTACGCGCCCCCGGCGAGCAGCAGTTCCTCGTGCGTGCCGAGCTCGACGATCCGGCCGGACTCCATCACGAGGATGAGGTCGGCGTCGCGGATCGTGGAGAGCCGGTGCGCGATCACGAAGCTCGTGCGGTCGGCGCGGAGCGCGCTCATCGCCTTCTGCACGAGCACCTCGGTGCGGGTGTCGACGGAGCTCGTCGCCTCGTCGAGGATCAGCACGCTCGGCTTCGCGAGGAACGCCCGTGCGATCGTCAGCAACTGCTTCTCACCGGCGCTGACGTTGCCGCCCTCGTCGTCGAGCACCGTGTCGTAGCCGTCCGGCAGCGAGTGCACGAACCGGTCGACGTAGGTGGCGCGCGCGGCGGCCTGGATGTCCTCCTCCGAAGCGTCCGGACGGCCGTAGGCGATGTTCTCCCGGATCGTGCCGCCGAACAGCCAGGTGTCCTGCAGGACCATGCCCATCCTGCCGCGCAGGTCGTCCCTGGTCATCTTCGCGATGTCGATGCCGTCGAGGGTGATCCGGCCGGAGTCCAGCTCGTAGAAGCGCATCATCAGGTTGACCAGGGTCGTCTTGCCCGCCCCGGTCGGACCGACGATCGCGACCGTCTGGCCCGGTTCCGCGACGAGGTTGATGTGCTCGATGAGCGGCTGGTCTGCCGAGTAGCTGAACGACACGTCCTCGAAGGTGAGCCGGCCGTGGTTGTCCGTCGGGCTCTCAGCGGGCTCGGGGTCTGCGCTCTGCTCTTCGGCGTCGAGCAGGCTGAAGACGCGCTCAGCGGATGCGACGCCGGACTGCAGCAGGTTGGCCATCGACCCGAGCTGCGCGAGCGGCTGGGTGAACTGGCGCGAGTACTGGATGAAGGCCTGCACGTCACCGAGCTGCATGGCGCCGGAGGCGACCTGCAGCCCGCCGACGACGGCGATGCCGACGTAGACGAGGTTGCCGATGAACGTCATCGCTGGCATGATCAGGCCGCTGATGAACTGGGCGCCGAAGCTCGCGACGTTGAGTTCCTCGTTCTTGGCCGCGAAGCGCTCCTCGACCTCCTTCTGGCGTCCGAACACCTTGACGAGGGCGTGGCCGGTGAAGGTCTCCTCGATCTGGCCGTTGAGCTCGCCGGTGTTGGTCCACTGGCCGACGAAGAGCTTCTGCGAGCGCTTCGCGATCAGCATCGTCGTCACGAGGGTGAGCGGGATCGTGACGAGGGCGATCAGGGCCAGGAGCGGCGAGAGCAGGAACATCATCACGATGACGCCGACCACGGTCAGCAAAGACGTGACGATCTGGCTCATCGACTGCTGCAGGCTCTGCGAAACGTTGTCGACGTCGTTGGTCACGCGGCTGAGCAGCTCGCCGCGCTGAACGGTGTCGAAGTACTTGAGCGGAAGCCGGTTGATCTTCGCTTCGATCTCCGCGCGGAGGCGGAACACCGTGCGCTGTACGACGCCGTTGAGCACGTAGGCCTGGATCCAGCTGAACGCCGAGGACAGCACGTAGAGGATCATCGCCCAGAGCAGAACAGTGGAGAGCGCGGCGAAGTCGATGCCGAGGCCCGGGGTCAGGGTCATGCCGCTCAACAGGTCGGCCTTGCCGGTGTCGCCGGAGGCGCGGAGGCCCGCGATGACCTGGTCCTGGGTGACCCCGGCCGGGAGCGCCTTCGAGACGATGCCCGCGAAGATCAGGTTGGTGCCCTGGCCGAGGAGGCGCGGGCCGATCACGGAGAAGGTGACGCTGATCACGGCGAGCACGACGACGACCAGGAGCCAGAGCCGTTCCGGCCGGAGCTTGCCCATCAGGCGCTTGGCGGAGGGGCCGAAGTTCATGGCCTTCTCCACGGGCATGCTCATTCCGCCCATCGGGCCGTGGCCGCCGCCGGGACCGCGTCCGCCTGGCCCGCGGGCCGGTGCTGCCGCCGCTGGGCGTTCGGTTGACTCGCTCATGCTGCTTCCTCCGCTGTGAGCTGTGAAGACACGATTTCCTGGTAGGTCGTGTTGGTGTCGAGGAGCTCCTCGTGGGTGCCCCGTCCGACGATCCGGCCGTCTTCGAGAACGAGGATCTGGTCGGCGTCGATGATCGTCGATACCCGCTGGGCGACGATGATCATCGTGGCCCCGTCGGTGCCGACCTTGAGCGCCGCCCGGAGCCGGGCATCCGTTGCGAGGTCGAGCGCGGAGAAGGAGTCGTCGAAGATGTAGATCTCCGGCCGTTTGACCAGGGCCCGCGCGATCGCGAGCCGTTGCCGCTGCCCGCCGGAGACGTTGGTGCCGCCCTGGGAGATGGGCGCGTCGAGGCCTTCTGGCATCTCCTCGACGAAGTCCTTCGCCTGCGCGATCGTGAGCGCCTGCCACAGTTCGGCTTCGGTCGCGTCGGGCTTGCCGTAGAGCAGGTTGCTGCGCACGGTGCCGGAGAACAGGTAGGGCTTCTGCGGCACGAGGCCGATGTGACCCCAGAGCAGGTCGGGGTTGAGCTCGCGCACACCGACGCCGTCGACGAGCACGGTGCCGCTCGTCGCGTCGAAGAGCCGTGGGATCAGGTTGATCAGGGTGGTCTTTCCGGAGCCGGTGCTGCCGATGATCGCGGTCGTCTCGCCGGAACGGGCGAGGAAGCTCACGTTGCTGAGCACGGGCTGCGCGGCGCCGGGGTATTCGAAGCCCACGTCGAGCAGTTCGAGCTCGCCGTGGCCGACGGTGGCGTTGACCGGGTTCTGCGGCGGGCGCACGCTCGACGGGGTGGCGAGCACCTCGCCGATGCGGTCGGCGGAGACGGTCGCCCTCGGGATCATCACGGCCATGAAGGTCGCCATCATGACGGCCATCAGGATCTGCATCAGGTAGCTGAGGAACGCGATCAGGGTACCGACCTGCATCGAGCCGTCCTGGATCCGGAAGGCGCCGAACCAGATCACGGCGACGCTCGACACGTTCAGCACGAGCATCACGATCGGGAACATCAGCGCCATCAGGCGGCCGGCGCGAAGTGCAACGTCGGTGACGTCCTCGTTGGCGACCGCGAAGCGGGCCGTCTCCCGGTCCTCGCGCACGAAGGCGCGAATGACCCGTATGCCGGTGAGCTGTTCCCGGAGGACCCGGTTGACGGTGTCGATCTTGACCTGCATCGTGCGGAACAGGGGAATCATCCGCACGATGATGAGCCCGACGGCGATGAGGAGGACCGGAACGCTCACGGCGATCAGCCAGGACAGCTGCACGTCCTGGCGAATGGCCATGATCACGCCGCCGATGGAAAGGATCGGGGCCGAAACCATCAGGGTCGAGGTCATCAGCACGAGCATCTGCACCTGCTGCACGTCGTTCGTGGAGCGGGTGATCAGCGACGCGGCGCCGAACCTGGTCACCTCCTGCTCGGAGAACTCACCGACCCGGGTGAAGACCGCGCCGCGCAGGTCGCGGCCCAGGGCCATAGCCGACTTCGCGCCGAAGTAGACGGCGATGATCGAACAGATGATCTGCGCCAGGGTGATCAGCAGCATCAGCCCGCCGGTGCGGAGGATGTAGCCGGTGTCACCGGTGGCGACGCCCTGGTCGATGATGTCGGCGTTGAGCGTCGGCAGGTACAGCGAAGCGATCGACTGCGCGAGCTGGAACACCACCACCGCCGTCAACAGCCGCCAGTATGGCCGTAAGTACTTCACGAGTAATTTCCAGAGCATCGGTTCTCCTAGGGCAAAGCGGGGATCAGGGTGGAGTCTGTGGCCGGCGCGGGGGCCGGAAGGGTGGCGTCGACGAGTGGTGAGCCGGGCGCCGTCGGGCCGGGCGCGGGGGATCCGTCGATCCCGTGCAGGATCAGGGCGGCGATCTCGGCGTCGTCGAACTCGGGCCCGTTACGGACGTGAGGGACCGACGCGGCCAGGGTCAGCATCCGGATGACCTGGGCCGCACGCTCGGCGGACACCGTGAGCCGGTCGAGGTCCGGCGCGAGGATCCGCGCGATGATCTCGACGAATTCCCGTCGAGAGTCGTCGCCGGGGTGCGGGCCGCGGTGGCCGATCACGGACATCAGGCTGAACACCGTCGTGAACCGGTCCCGCATCAGGGCGACGATCGCGGTGATGCGTTGCTCGAGGGGCAGGGTGGTGTCGATGCCGCGCAGCCGGCGCCGGAACGGTTCGGGGTCGACCTGCCGGGCGACGACGGCATCGATCAGGTCGTCCTTGCTGTCGAAGGCCCGGAAAATGGTGCCCTCCGCAATACCGGCCCTGTCGGCGATCTGCCGGGTCGTGACGGCGTTCCCGTGCTCGAGCAGCAACGGAAGGGTCGCTTCGATGAGCATCGCCCTCCGGTCCTCGACCGGCAGCGGCTTGGCACGGGGCGGCTTGGCTGACATCCCCCCAGCTTAGATGAGTGAGCGCTCACTCACAAGCGGATGCCCGGCGAATTTCTCGTGAACAGCCGTCGGCTTCCGGAAACTGCTTGCACACTCCCCGAGAGTGAGTGTACAGTCACTCACATGCCAGCCCCCACCGTTCGCCTGTCCACCGCCGAAGCGCGCCGATCGATCGTCATCGACAGCGCGATCGAGGTGTTCGCGCGGACCGGGTACCTCGGCACGCCGATCGCGGCGATCGCCGAACACGCCAGGATCTCCCCCGCCTACGTCTCCAAACTGTTCCCGAACAAGGAGGCGCTCTTCGTCGCCGCACTGGACGAATGCTTCGATCGTGCGGGGGCCGCCCTTTCCCGCGGGGCGGACACCGGCGTCGACCGGAGCCCCGACGGCATCCTCTCCGCGATGGGCGGCGCATACGCCGACCTCATCGCCGACAGGTCGCTCCTGATGCTCCAGGTGCACGCGCAGTCCGCCGCCAGCGTTCCCGAGATCGGTGCGGCGCTCCGGCGGGGCATCGAATCGATCACGACCCTGGTCCGCTCACGCTCGGGGGCATCGGACGAAGCGGTGCAGCGCTTCGTCGCCTATGGCCAGCTCTGCCACCTCATCGTCACCACCGGACTCGACGAGATACCGTCCGAGTGGGCGCGCCTGCTCACGGCCGGCATCCGCCACCCCTGACGCGCTCCCCCTCATCGGGCGCCGCAGCCCGACCCAGCATTCGTCTCTCTCGCATCGTTCATTCTCGCCATCAGTGAGTGATCAGTCACCCACTTCCCGTTTCCGACACGACACCAACACCAACACCAACACCAACACCAACACCAGGAGAACACCATGACGAACAACATCCAGCCCGCAATGACACCCGCGACGGCCACCGCTACACCGAACGCCTCCCCCACGCTCACCACCGAGATCGTGATGCCCGGCGTGGTCGAACCGGACGGCTTCCAGATCCGGCGACGGATGCTGCCGGCACCGTCCCGCGGCCAGGCCCGGGTGCGCGTCGAGGCGAGCGGCATCTCGTTCGCCGAACAGTCGATGCGTCGCGGGCGCTACCCCGGCCAGCCCGCGTTCCCGTTCGTTCCCGGCTACGACCTCGTCGGCGTCGTTGAGGCCGTCGGCCCGGGCGTCGATTCCGCTCTCATCGGCGGGCGTGTCGCCGCAGCGACCAAGACCGGCGGCTGGGCGAGCGAAGCGCTCGTGCCCGCCGCCGACCTCGTGCCGGTGCCAGCCGGGCTCGATCCGGCGATCATCGAGTCTGTCATCGTCAACGGGATCACCGCCTGGCAGATGCTGCACCGGAAGGCGCGTGTCGGGAGCGGCCAGACCATCCTCGTGCACGGGGCGAGCGGCGGAGTCGGCACGATTCTCGTGCAGCTCGCCCGCCACGCGGGAATCCGGGTGATAGGAACGGCCGCTCCCCGGCACCATGAGGCCCTCCGCGGCCTCGGGGTCGAGCCGGTCGACTACTCGGACCCGGACCTCGCCGCCCGCGTCCGCGAGCTCGCCCCCAGCGGTGTCCACGCCGCCTTCGACCACCTCGGCCTCGCGAGCGCCCGGATCTCGAAGAGCCTGCTTGCTCGCGGAGGCACCCTGGTCTCGTACGGCATCGCCTCGGCCCTCAAGGACACCGGGTCCCTCCTGCCGCTCTTCATCGGGCTGCTCGCCCGGCTCACCCTCTGGAACACCCTGCCGGGCGGCCACCGCGCCCTGTTCTACGACTTCTGGGCCGGGCACCGGGTCACGCCGGCCGCCTATCGCAGGCACCACAGGGAGGACCTCACCGCGGTCCTCGACCTCGTCGAGCGCGGCATCGTCACCCCGCAGATCGCCGCACGGTTCCCGCTCGTCGAGGCCGCGGCCGCGATGCAGCTCGCGGAGTCGCGCAGCGCCCTCGGCAAGGTGATCCTGATCCCCTGAGCCGAGGCCTCCGGCCCGGGCACGGATGCCGCGCCTCCCCACCAGGCGCGGCTCGCGCCGGGATTTCCCCAGGTCCGAAACCCGCCAGAGGCGCGCGCGGACGCCGACTACAGTCGAACCATGGACAGCATCCCGACCGCCTTGATCCGTCTCCCCAGCCCCATCGGCCGGCTGGAACTCACCGGCGACGACGTCGGCGTCCTCACGCTCGCCATCGAGCGCGACGGGCACCTGCCGCTCGAAACCCAGCCGGAGCACCCCTCCCCCGTGCTCGAAGAAGCCGCGAAACAGCTCACCGAGTACTTCGCGGGCACCCGCACCCGTTTCGACGTTCCGATGCACCTCGCCGGCGGCACCGCATTCCAGCGTGCGGTCTGGGCGCGCCTCGACGAGCTCGACTTCGGAACGGTCACGAGTTACGGCGAACTCGGCCTCTCCATCGACCGGCCGGGCTCCGGGCGAGCGATCGGCGGGGCCGTCGGCGCGAACCCGCTGCCGATCCTGATCGGCTGCCACCGCGTGCTCGCGAGCAACGGCCGCATCACCGGCTACAGCGGCGGCAGCGGCATCCCGACCAAGGAGTGGTTGCTCGGCCACGAGGGCATCGAGTACCGTTCGTGACCGACCCGGCACCCAGGGGCGGTGCGACGGCACTCCCGGCGGTGCCCCCGAGCGCCCTCCGCACCGGTGACGACGGAGTCGTACGCTGCGCGTGGGCGAACGGCGACCCCGAGTACCGCCGGTACCACGACGAGGAGTGGGGTCGCCCCCTCCGCGACGATGAGCGGCTCTTCGAGAAGCTCTGCCTCGAGGGGTTCCAGGCCGGGCTCTCCTGGATCACGATCCTTCGTCGTCGACCGGCGTTCCGTGCGGCGTTCCACGGCTTCGACGTCGACAGGGTCGCGGCCATGACCGCGGCCGACGTCGAACGGCTCCTCGACAACGCCGCCATCATCCGGCACCGCGGCAAGATCGAGGCCGCGATCGGCAATGCCAGGGTCACCCAGAACCTCGGCGAGAGTCTCAGCGACCTGATCTGGAGCTTCGCTCCGCCCGCCCGCGCCATCCGGCCGCGGGAACTCGGAGACGTCCCGGCGATCACCCCGGAATCGACGGCGCTCAGCAAGGATCTCCGCACCCGCGGCTACCGTTTCGTCGGCCCGACGACGATGTACGCGCTGATGCAGTCCGCGGGCCTCGTCGACGACCACATCGCCGGCTGCCACCGCGCCCCCTGACCGAGCGAGAGTTCCTTTTCCGGTCGAGAGTGACCGACGCATCTGGCACTTTCGACCGGAAAGGTAACCCTGGCCGAGAGCGAAGAGGCGGTCAGCGGGCGGCGGGAAGAAGGCCGAGGGCGCGCACGTGGTCGCGTTCCTCGATGAGTTCGGCAACGGATGCGTCGATCCGGGTCCGGGAGAAGGCGTTCAGTTCGAGGCCCTGCACGATCTGCCACTGGCCGTCGACCGACCGCACCGGGAAGGAGCAGACCAGGCCCTCCGGCACCCCGTATGAGCCGTCGGAGACGATTGCGGCGGATGTCCAGCGCGCGCCGGTGCCGTGCACCCAGTCGTAGACGTGGTCGATCGTCGCCTCGGCTGCCGACCCCGCCGAGGAGGCGCCGCGCGCGGTGATGATCTCGTAGCCGCGCTTCTCGACCCGCGGAATGAAGGTTCCGGCGAGCCAGTCCACGTCGACGAGCTCGCGAACCGGTCGCCCAGCGGCCGTCGCGTGGAAGACGTCCGGATACTGCGTCGCCGAGTGGTTGCCCCAGATGGCGAGGCCGTCGATCTCGGAGACGTGCACCCCGAGCCGCACCGCGAGCTGGGCGACGCCGCGGTTGTGGTCGAGCCGGGTCAGCGCGGTGAAGCGCTCGGCGGGAATGTCCGGTGCGAACGCGGCGGCGACGAGCGCGTTCGTGTTGGCCGGATTCCCCACGACGAGCACGCGAACGTCGGATGCCGCCCCCGCGTTGATGGCGGTGCCGTGCGGCCCGAAGATGCGGCCGTTCCCCTCGAGTAGCGCAACGCGTTCCTCGCCGATGCCGCGCGGACGGGAGCCCACGAGGAGGGCGACGTTCACCCCGTCGAAGGCGCGCGTGGGGTCATCCGTCACCATCACGTCCCGCAACAGTGGGAAGGCGCAGTCCTCGAGTTCGAGGGCCGTCCCCGCCGCGGCAGCGAGCCCGGCCGGGATTTCGAGGAGCCGGAGGTTGACCGGGGTCGTCGGGCCGAACATCTGGCCGGACGCGATCCGGAAGAGCAGCGCGTAGCCGATCTGGCCGCCGGCGCCGGTTACGGTGACATTCATCGTTGGAGTGGACACGCTGCCAGCATACGGCCGGGTGCCGGGGTTCGTCAGGCGAGGGCCCTGGCGAGCGGCGCGTCTTCCAGAAGCTCGAGCGAGGCGGGCCCCGCCGCACGCAGGGTGAAGCCGGCGCCGGGAGCCCAGTCCAGCAAGTCGTCGACAGTCGCGAGCTCGGGGGCGCTCCGGATCAGGGCACGGGTGAACCGGCCCTTCGCGGTCTTGTTGAAGTGGTTGAGGGCGCGCACCTGCCCGTCGGGGGTCTCCGTCACGACGCGGAGCACGACCGAGCCGACCCGGGCCGGTGCGGCACCGAGGGCGACGTAACCCGCGGAGCGGAGGTCGAGCACGAGGCCGGACTCCTGGGCGAGCAGTGCCGCGATGCGCGGGCCCCAGTGCTGCTTCAGCACGAGGCCGGGCAGCCGGCTCGTCGTCGACAGCCGGTAGGCCGGAATCGGATCGAGGGCGCCGATCGGACCGAACAGGGCCGAGTGGACCAGCACGTGGGCCGCGGCCCAGTCGCGGTCGGCGAGGGTCAGGGTCTGGGCGTCGAGCGCGTCGTAGAGCACCCCGGTGTACCGGTCGAGGGCCGCCATCGTCGGGGCGGTTGTGAGCGCCCGGTTGTGGGCGACCTCGCCGGACTGGGTGCGGCCGAGCTTGAGGGCGGCCATCATGGCTTCGGGGTGCCGGGCGAGTGAGCGCAGCTCACGCACGAGTACCCGCCGCTGAGCGTTCAGCGACGGGTACCTGAGATGGTTCAGATCGAGCGGTTCGCCGGTACCGCCTGTGCGTTTCGTCTCGGAAGGCGGCAGCAGGAGCAGCACGGGCTAGATCGACACGGCTAGACGAGCCCCGCTTTGCGCGCGACGATCGTGACCTGGTTGTTGGCGACCGACAGGAAGCCGTCCTCCGCCTGCGCGACGATCTTCTCGCCGCCGGGCAGGGTCAGGCGCACTTCGCCGCTCGCCAGGATGGCGAGCAACGGCTCGTGGCCAGGCAGGATGCCGATCTGGCCTTCGACGGTGCGCGCGACGACCATGGTCGCCTCGCCGGACCAGACTTCCTGGTCGGCAGAGACGACGCTGACGGTGAGCGGGGCTCCTGCCATGGCTAGTCGTTCTCCTTCTGGATTTTCGCCCACTTCTCTTCGACGTCGGAGATGCCACCGACGTTGAAGAATGCCTGCTCGGCGACGTGGTCGAAGTCACCATTGGCGATCGCGGTGAAGGATTCGATGGTGTCCTTGAGCGAAACCGTCGAGCCCTCGACACCGGTGAACTTCTTCGCCATGTAGGTGTTCTGCGAGAGGAACTGCTGGATGCGACGGGCCCGCGAAACGGTGACCTTGTCTTCCTCGGAGAGTTCGTCAACACCGAGGATCGCGATGATCTCCTGGAGTTCCTTGTTCTTCTGGAGGATCGCCTTGACGCGGACGGCCGTGTTGTAGTGGTCGACGCCCAGGTAACGGGGGTCGAGGATACGGCTGGTCGAGGTGAGCGGGTCGACGGCCGGGTAGAGGCCCTTCGACGCGATCTCGCGGGACAGCTCGGTCGTGGCGTCGAGGTGGGCGAAGGTCGTCGCCGGTGCCGGGTCGGTGTAGTCGTCAGCGGGCACGTAGATGGCCTGCAGCGACGTGATCGAGTGGCCACGGGTCGAGGTGATGCGCTCCTGGAGGATGCCCATCTCGTCGGCCAGGGTCGGCTGGTAGCCCACGGCGCTCGGCATGCGACCCAGCAGGGTCGACACCTCGGAGCCGGCCTGGGTGAAGCGGAAGATGTTGTCGATGAAGAGCAACACGTCCTGCTTGGCGACGTCGCGGAAGTACTCGGCCATGGTCAGCGCGGAGAGGGCGACGCGGAGACGCGTTCCCGGCGGCTCGTCCATCTGGCCGAACACGAGGGCGGTCTTGTCGAAGACTCCGGCCTCTTCCATTTCCTTGATGAGGTCGTTGCCCTCACGGGTGCGCTCGCCGACTCCGGCGAACACCGAGACACCGCCGTGGTCCTGCGCGACGCGCTGGATCATTTCCTGGATCAGGACGGTCTTGCCGACGCCGGCTCCACCGAAGAGGCCGATCTTGCCGCCGAGGACGTACGGCGTGAGCAGGTCGATGACCTTGATGCCGGTCTCGAACAGCTGGGTCTTGGCCTCGAGCTGGTCGAAGGGCGGCGGCTTGCGGTGGATGGGCCAGCGCTCCGTGATCTCGATCTTCTCGCCGGGCTCGGCGTTGAGCACCTCACCGATGGCGTTGAAGACGCGGCCCTTGGTGACCTCGCCGACCGGAACCATGATGGGAGCTCCGGTGTCCCGGACCTCCTGGCCGCGGACGAGGCCGTCGGTCGGGTTCAGCGCGATCGCTCGGATCAGGTCGTCTCCGAGGTGCAGGGCGACCTCGAGGGTGATCTCAGTGGAGACGTCACCGATGACGATGGTGGTCTTCAGTGCGTTGTACATGCCCGGGATCGAGTCGTGCGCGAACTCGATGTCGACGACCGGGCCCGTGACGCGGGCGATCCGGCCGACGGCAACGGTCGGGGCCGGCGCGTGGACTGGCGCGGTTGCGATGTCAGTCATTGCTCTCTCTTCTCTGGTTTAGTTCTTGGCGGATGAGAGCGCATCGGCCCCACCCACGATCTCGGAAATCTGCGAGGTGATCTCGGTCTGCCTGGCGTTGTTGGACAGCCGGGTGAAGGTCGTGATCAACTTGTCGGCGTTGTCGGCGGCCGACTGCATCGCCTTCTGGCGTGCTGCGTGCTCGGCGGCGGCCGACTGGAGCATCGCGTTGAACACGCGACTCTCGATGTACACCGGCAGGAGCGCGTCCAGGACCGTCTCGACGTCCGGCTCGAATTCGTAGAGCGGCAGGACCTGCCCGTCTCCGGGCTCCTCCACGCCTTCGACGACCTCGAGGGGAAGCAGGCGGACGACCTGGGGCACCTGGGTGACCATGCTCACGAAGCGGTTGAACACCACGTGAATCTCGTCGACGCCACCGTCTTCGGCATCGCGAAGGAAGGTCTCGAGCAGCGACTCGCTGATCTCCCGCGCGATCTCGAACTGCGGCTGGTCGGTGCCGCCGGTCCAGACCCGCTCGGACGCACGCCGGCGGAAGCCGAAGTAGGCGACGGCCTTGCGTCCGACGAGGAAGTAAACGACGTCCTTGCCCTGGCTGCGCAGCAGTTCGCTGAGTGACTCCGCTTCGCGCAGCACCTGGGAACTGAATGCTCCTGCGAGGCCTCGGTCCGACGTGAAGATGACGACCGCGGCGCGCTCGATCTTCTCCGGTTCGGTGGTCAGAACGTGCGCGACGTTGGAATACGTCGCGACGGCCGAGACCGCCCGGGTGATCGACTGCGAATACGGAGTCGAGGCCGAAACCCTCGCCCTCGCCTTCTGAATGCGCGAGGCCGAAATCAACTCCATGGCCCGAGTGATCTTCTTCATCGTCTGGGCAGACTTGATCTTCTGCCGGTAGACCCGAAGTTGCGCTCCCATGTGTCTCCTGTGCTTCCTTCTCAGTGAATAGTGGTTGTCTCAGCGCGCGGGTTAGCGGCGGTGCTTGACAATCTTTTCCTGGTTCACGTCGTCGGCGGTGATCGCTTCGAACTGTTCCTTGCCGACGGAGGCGAGCGGCTTGCCCTCACCGGTCTGGAATTCGCGCTTGAAGACGCTGACCTCACGCTCGAGGATCTCAACGGTCTCATCGCTCAGCACGTTCGTGTCGCGCAGCGTCTTCAAAACCTCGGTGTTGCGTCCGAGGTGGTCGAGGAGGCCACGCTCGAAACGGAGCACGTCCTCGACGGGAACCTCGTCGAACTTGCCGGTCGTGCCTGCCCAGATCGAGACGACCTGGTCCTCGACCGGATACGGCGAGTACTGCGGCTGCTTGAGCAGCTCGGTCAGGCGGGCGCCGCGGGCGAGCTGGCGACGGCTGGCGGCGTCGAGGTCGGATGCGAACATCGCGAAGGCTTCGAGCGAGCGGTACTGCGCCAGTTCGAGCTTGAGCGTTCCGGAGACCTTCTTGATCGACTTGACCTGCGCATCGCCACCGACGCGCGAGACCGAGATACCCACGTCGACCGCCGGACGCTGGTTGGCGTTGAAGAGGTCGGACTGCAGGAAGATCTGGCCGTCGGTGATCGAGATCACGTTGGTCGGGATGTACGCAGACACGTCGTTCGCCTTGGTCTCGATGATCGGCAGGCCGGTCATCGATCCCGCGCCGAGCGCGTCGGACAGCTTGGCGCAACGCTCGAGCAGACGGGAGTGCAGGTAGAACACATCGCCGGGGTACGCTTCGCGTCCCGGCGGACGACGCAGCAGCAGCGAAACGGCGCGGTAGGCCTCCGCCTGCTTGGACAGGTCGTCGAAGATGATGAGGACGTGCTTGCCCGCGTACATCCAGTGCTGGCCGATTGCCGAACCGGTGTACGGCGCGAGGTACTTGAAGCCGGCCGGGTCGGACGCCGGGGAGGCGACGATGGTCGTGTACTCCATCACGCCGGCATCCTCGAGCGCGCCCTTGACGGCGGCGATCGTGGAGCCCTTCTGGCCGATGGCGACGTAGATGCAGCGAACCTGCTTGTTCACGTCTCCCGAGGCCCAGTTGGCCTTCTGGTTGATGATGGTGTCGATCGCGATGGCGGTCTTGCCGGTCTGGCGGTCACCGATGATGAGCTGGCGCTGTCCGCGGCCGATCGGGATCATCGCGTCGATCGCCTTGATGCCGGTCTGCATCGGCTCGTGCACGGACTTGCGGTCCATGACGCCGGGCGCCTGCAGCTCGAGGGCACGACGGCCTTCGCTCTCGATCGGGCCGAGGCCGTCGATCGGGGCGCCGAGCGGGTCCACGACGCGACCGAGGTAGCCGTCGCCGACGGGAACGGAGAGCACCTCTCCGGTGCGGTGCACCTCCATGCCTTCGACGATGCCGGCGAACTCGCCGAGCACGACAACACCGATCTCGTCTTCGTCGAGGTTCTGGGCGAGGCCCAGGGTGCCATCGGCGAACTTGATGAGCTCGTTGGCCATCACGCTGGGCAGGCCCTCGACGTGGGCGATACCGTCGCCGGCTGTCGTGACGTAGCCGACCTCCGCGGTCGCGGTCTTGCTCGGCTCGTAGGACTTGACGAAGTCCTGGAGAGCATCGCGGATCTCATCGGGGCTGATCGTTAGTTCTGCCATCATCTTCCCTTTCCCGTACGGCTGTACAGGTTCTGTCTTGAACGAAGCGTTGCCGCTCGTGGTTTTTCTGTTCCGTCTGACCAGAGGTCAGCCGGCAAGCTGGAGTCGCAAATCCTTGAGGCGGGTGGCGATGGTGCCGTCGATGACGTCGTCACCGATCTGCACGCGGACACCGCCGACAAGGGAGCGGTCGATGACCTGGTTGATCGTCAGCGTACGTCCGTATCGTGCCGTGAGGCTGGTGCGCAGGCGCTCCAGCTGTGCGGAACTCAGTAGCTCGGCCGTCGAGACGGTCGCAATCGCGGTGCCGCCCTCGTCCGCGACGATTGTCGCGGAGAAACGCAGGAGTGCACCGATGCGACGGCCGCGGGGCTGCTGCACGAGGTGGCGCACGATCACGAGGGTCTGTTCCGAAACCTTGCCGGTGAGCAGGGAATCGATGAGCCCGACCTTGGCGCTGACCGCGCCGAGCTTCGAGGCAAGTGCCAGTTCGAGTTCACCGTTCGACGCGACGGCCGTTCCGAATTCGAACAATTCCGCTTCCACGGCACCCGCGACCGGGGCAGAGGCCGCAACGGCCCGCAGCCCCAGTTCTTCGATGCCGGCGAGCAGGTCGGAGTGACTCGACCAGCGCGCGGCGGCCACCGACTGGAGCAGGTCCAGTGCCGTGGGGGTCAGTTTCGCCGAGAACACGGCGGCAACGAGTGCCGCCTTGGCTGCGGCATCCGCGGCGGGATCGACCAGGGCAGACAGCAGCTGCGCAGAGTCGCCGATGACACGGCCGGAGTCGAGCAGGCCTTCGCCCGTTGCGAGATCGGTCGTTCGGCCGTGGGCGGCGAGAACCGCCCTCGTTGAGGCCAAAGCTTCCCTGGTGGCGCTTCCCATTACTTAGCTGCTTTCTCCGAGGCCTCAAGGTCGGCCAGGAAACGGTCGACGATGGCACTCGCCTTCGCGTCGTCCGTCAGGCTTTCGCCGATGACACCGGACGCGAGGTCGATGGCCAGGGTGCCGACTTCGGCACGGAGGGACAGGACTGCCGCCTGACGTTCCGCTTCGATCTGGGCCTTGGCACTCGCGGTGATGCGGGCCGCCTCAGCGCCGGCCTGCTCCTTGAGTTCGGAGATGATCTTCTGGCCGTCCGCACGGGCTACGTCGCGGATCTTGCCTGCTTCCGCACGGGCGTCGGCGAGCTGGGCCGTGTACTGCTCGAGAGCGGCCTCGGCCTTGCGCTGGGCGTCATCCGCCTTGGCGATGTTGCCCTCGATGGCCTCAGCACGGTCGTCGAGCATCTTCTGCATCCTCGGAAGGATGAGCTTCCAGAAGAAGAACAGAATCACGACAAAGCACACCGCGGACCAAATGATGTCCGGCCATGCGGGAAGGAGCGGGTTGTGCGCCTCTTCCGCGGCGGCTGCAATTACTGCGTGAAGCATCATGCCTCCATATCTAGGTGAAAAAGAGGACGATTAGGACGTGAAGATGAAGTACGTTGCGATACCGATGAACGCGAGCGCCTCGGTGAAGGCGATGCCGATGTACATCAGGACCTGGAGCTGGCCGGCCAGTTCGGGCTGACGAGCAACGCCCTCGATGGTCTTGCCGACGACGATACCCACGCCGATTGCCGGGCCGATTGCGGCGAGGCCGTAACCGACAGTGGCGATGTTTCCTGAGATTGCCGCGAGAACGGTAGTTGCGTCCACGTTTGTTTCCTTCCGTTGTGACGAATACGGCGAGTGCCGGGTTCGAGGTTAGTGTTCTTCAGCCACCGCGAGCTGGATGTAAACGGCGGTGAGCAGGGCGAAGATATACGCCTGGAGCACGGCGATCAGCACCTCGAAGAGGGTGAACGCGAGTCCGAAGACGAGGGTGCCCGCACCGAAGAGCTTGAAGGCTCCATCGGCCGTGAAGAAGAAGAACTGGGTCGCCGTGAAGAACAGCACCAGCAGCAGGTGGCCGACGATCATGTTCATCAGCAGTCGCAGGGTCAGCGTGACCGGGCGCACGAGGAAGGTCGAGATGAACTCGATCGGCGTCACGATGATGTAGAGCGCCTTCGGCACGCCGGGCGGGAAGAGCGAGTTCCGGACGAAATTGCCCGGGTTCTTCTTGAGGCCGGCGTAGATGAAGGTGCAGTACGAGATGACGGCGAGGAGCAGCGGAACGCCGATCACCGACGTGCCCGCGATGTTGAAGAACGGGATCGGTCCGGTGAGGTTCATGAACAGCACGAGGAAGAAGATCGTCGTGAGGAGAGGCAGGAAACGCTTGCCCTCCTTCTTGCCGAGGATGCTTTCCGCGATGTTGACCCTGGCGAAGTCGAGGCCCATCTCCACGAGGCTCTGCAGCCGGGTCGGTACGACCTTCATGCGGCGCGTGCCGAGCCAGAAGAGCAGGATCAGGGCGGCCATCGCAATGAAGCGGATGAGCATGATCCGGTTGATCTCGAATGGCGTCCCCACGAAGAAGACGCCCTCGGGGAAGAACTCATTGATGGATGGACCTTGGAAGGTACCGTCGCCGGTAGCCAACGGGAGCATCAGGTTTACGGCGGTTTCTAGCAGCGCTTTCTCCTGGTTCGGGGCGGGGAGCTCTGCTCTCGCGAAGACGAAAAATGGGTCGGAACGTCGAGCACGACAAAAGCAGCGCTGCGGGGCGAACCGGTCATTACCCTACCAAGAAACCCACCTCGGGCCGAATCCTGCGGGTGAATATTCATCGGTTTTTCTGTTCTCCGCTGCGGGGCAGATCACTCACGTACGGAACGCGGCTCTTGCGGATGACCACCACGTCGACGATCAGGGATCCGATGACGCCGGCGATGATACTCAGGAACAGCACGACCGGCTGCACCCAGGGCTGCCCCTTGAGCAGCACGACGAGCACGAGGAAGATCACGAATTTGAGCAGCCAGCCGCCCAGGACGATTCCGAAGAACGCGCCGACGGCGGCTGCGGTCCCGGCGAAGCGGTTGGCGATCAGGATGCTGCCTGCCGTGATCCCCATGAACACGAGCGCCATCCCGGTGCCGATCAGGGCGCTGAGCACTCCGATGCCGCCGGCGGCGAGCCCGCCGGCGATCATCCCGACCACGGCGATGCCGCCGGCGAGGTAGCCGCCGTAGACGAGGATGCTGCGGAACACCCGGTTGGACGTCGGCTGCAGGGATCCGGCTGGCTGGGTGGCGCTCATACGTGCTCCTCGGCTTGCGTCGATGCCTCGTCGAGGCGATCGAGCTTCACGATGTCGTGGGGAAGGGTGGCTGGGTGGGCAAGCTGGGTGGCCGCTTCGATCTTCTTGGAGCGGCTGAGCGGCGCGAGGGTCACGATCGTGCAGGCGACCAGGGCGCAGATCAGGAAGATCGTCGCCCACCAGGTCTGCACGCCGAAGTAGACGGGCAACACGAAATAGAGCAGGCAACCGACGGCTACGGCGGCCGTCCAGCCGTAGAAGATCAGCACGGCGTGCAGGTGCGAGTGCCCCATGTCGAGCAGCCGGTGGTGCAGGTGCTTCCGGTCGGCGCTGAACGGGGACTTGCCCGCGCGCACCCGGCGGAACACGGCGAGTGCGAAATCGAGCAGCGGGATGATCAGGATCGCGAACGGCAACAGAATGGGGATGAACGCGGGAAAGAGCTGGGACCGGTTCACCGCGGTCGGGTCGACCTGGCCGGTGATCGCGATCGCCGAGGTCGCCATCAGGAGGCCGACGAGCATGGAGCCGGAGTCGCCCATGAAGATCTTGGCGGGACGCCAGTTGAGCGGCAGGAAGCCGATGCAGGCACCCACGAGGATCGCGGCGATCACCGAGGCGAGGTTGAAGTAGTTGCTCGGGGAGGTGTCCCGTACGAGCAGGTAGCTGTAGATGAAGAAGACGCCGTTGGCGATGAGGGCGACCCCGGCGACGAGGCCGTCGAGGCCGTCGATGAAGTTGATCATGTTCATCACGAGCACGATCACGAAGACGGTGATCAGGATCGACATCCACGAGGAGCCGACGGTGAGCCCGCCGATCGGGAGGGAGAGCACCTGGACGCCCTGCCAGGCGACGAGCCCTGCCGCGATGAACTGGCCGGCGAGTTTGGTCATCCAGTCGAGGTCCCAGAGGTCGTCCGCGACGCCCAGCAGCACGATCATCAGGGCGGCGCCGACAATGGCGAGGATCTGCTCAGGATCGGAGAAGACAAGCCGGAGCGGCGCGAACTGGGCGGAGATGAGGTAGGCGACCCCGAAGGCCGCGACAACGCCGAAGAAGATGGCGACCCCGCCGAGCCGGGGGGTCGGCCGGGTGTGCACGTCCCGCAGGCGGATCTTCGGATAGATCTTGTAGCGGTGGCTGACCTTGAGCACGACCCAGGAGAGGACGGCCGTGACAACAGCCGAGACGATGGCCAGCAGGACGAATACGGTCATGGCTAGCCCGCGACATCCGTTTCGGTCGAATCGCCGGTCGCGTCTTCGCGGGCGGATGCTGCGGGCACCTCGTCCTGCGGAGTCGCGGCAACGGGGGCGACGAAGCCTTCCGGTGCGAGCGCGTCGCCGACGACGGCTGCGAGGGCCTCCCGGGAGATCACGCCCTTCCGCACGATCACGAGCTTGCCGCCATTGGTGTGGAAGCCGGTCGCATCGATGATCGTCGAGGAGGTGTCGCCGGCCCGGTCGCCGATCGGCTCGTAGCCGGTGCCGGCCACTCCCCCGTCGAGGTAGACCTCGACGCTCTCGCCGAGCATCTCGGCGGCGGTCGCCGCGTCGACCGCTGACGGCAGGCCGCTCGTATTAGCACTCGAGACGGCGAGGGGGCCGGTGTCGGCGAGGAGGTCGAGGGCGATCGGGTTGCTCGGCATCCGCAGGGCGACGGTGCCGCGGGTGTCGCCGAGGTCCCAGACCAGGGAGGGCTGGGCGTGGAGCACCACAGTCAGCCCGCCCGGCCAGAATTCCGCGACGAGCTCCCGCACGGGCTGAGGAATATTGACCGCGAGCGCGTCGAGGGTGCCGATACCCGGAATCAACACGGGCGGCGGCGACTGCCGGCCGCGGCCCTTCGCGTCGAGCAGGCGTTGCACGGCCTCTGGGCTGAACGCGTCGGCGGCAAGGCCGTAGACCGTGTCGGTGGGGATGACGACGAGCGCGCCGCGAGCGATCGCCGAGCGTGCCAGTCTCATGCCGGTTGCGTAGTCCGAGACAACCGTGCAGTCGTAGATGCGTGTCATTGCGCCCAATTCTAGTGCAGGGGTGTTTCCC
>NZ_JASJXJ010000031.1:0-29200 GCF_035018685.1 Cryobacterium sp. RTC2.1 | reverse complement strand
CGTGCCGGTCTTTCAGCGCAGGATCGTGCGTAGCTCCTGGCCGACATAGGCGATCTGGAGGGCGATGTCCGTCGATGTTGGCGCGTTGTTGGTCGGTTCGCCGATGAAGATGGGGATGATCGCGCGGGTGGCGGGCATGCCGGGGAAGCTGCCGGTTCTGGCGTCGACGATGAGCGTCCGCTCCAATTCCGACCATCGCAGAGTCATGGTGCTGAACTCGCCGTTCTCGTAGCCGTAGCCATCACCGGCATCCTCGTAGAGATCGAAGGTTACGTCGGCGCCGGGGTAGATCCGCACCTCCAGGGGGCCGAAGACATTCTCGCCGGTGTGCTGGACCGCGGGTCCAAGGGGCAGTAGGCTGCCGGCCCGCACGAAGACGGGGATCGTCTCCAGTGACGCGGCGACTTCGATGGTCTGGCCGCCCTCGAAGCGCTCGGAGGTCCAGAAGTCGTACCAGTTGCAGCCGGACGGGAGATAGACCGACCGGGTGGTGGGGCGTCCCTGTACGGGCTCCGAATCAGGGCCGAAATACATCGGCTCAGTGATGGGGCAGATCAGGAGCGACGGGCCGAGCATGAACTCATCGTCGACGTCGTACACCCGCGGGTCGTGGCGGAAGTCGAAGACGAGCGAACGCATCGGGGTGTAGTCGCGCTGGGTTGTCCAGCCGCTGAGCGAGTACAGGTAGGGGAGTAGTCGATAGCGCAAGCGGATGAAGGCGCAGATGGTGTCGTAGCTGGCGTCTCCCACGTCACCGAACCGCCACGGTTCGCGGGGCGTGTCCCGGCCGTGGGAGCGGAAGATGGGCAGGAAGGTGCCCATCTGCAGCCACCGGACGTAGAGTTCCCGGTAGCCTAGGTCGGCGCTGCCCTCCGCGAAGTCACCCTCCCAGAACCACAGCGGGCCCGGGGTGACGAAGTAAGCGCCTATATCGAATGTCCAGTATGGGGTGCCTGTGACGCACAGGTTGAGCCCGGCGGAGATCTGCCGTCGCAAGGCTAACCAAGTCGCCGAGGTGTCGCCGGACCAGGTGACCGCGCTGTAGCGTTGCTGGCCGACGAAGCCCGAGCGTGTGAGCAAGAACACACGTTTGTCGTTGCCGGCGGCTCGCTGGCCCTCGTAGAGTCCTTCGGAGTGCAGGAGTGAATAGGCGTTGATGTGCTCCGGGTCGAGGTACTTCTTCAGCTCGCCGGCATTGATGAGCAGGCGCTGCCAGGGCTCCGGTTTAACGATCCCCTTCCAGTCGCCCTCGAACGGTTCGGTGCAGTCTGCCCAGAACGCGTCGACGCCGTGGCTGAAGTAGCCCTCGTTCACCTGCTTCCAATACCGGGCCCTGGCATCCGCGTCGAACGCATCGTAGGTGGAGCCGTCGCCGAGGAGCTCCCCGTGGGCACGGAACTCGGCCTGGTTGGGTCCGTCGTTTTGCATGTTCGGCCAGATGGAGACCATCAGCTTCGCGCCGAGATCGTGCAGCTCTTCGATCAGCCGTGTCGGGTCGGGGTACCGGTCAGGGTCCAGCGACTTCTGTCCCCAGAGTCCCTCCGGCCAGTGCTTCCAGTCCTGCACGATGCAGTCGAGGGGGATATCCCGCCGCCGGTACTCGCGGACGATGTCGAGGAGCTCGTCGGCGTTCTCGTACCGGTCCTTGGACTGGATGTAGCCAAGGGACCAGCGAGGAAGCATCGGAGCCCCTCCGGTCAGGGTGCGGATGTGGTGGACGATGTCATCCAGTTCGGGGCCTGCAATGACGTAAAAGTCCATCTCGTCATCGACTTCAGTCCAGAAGTAGCTCCCGGCCTGGTCATCGTGGAAAGAGGCGAGAGCCTGGCTGTCCCACATGATGGCGTAGCCCCGCGTCGAGACGAGCACGGGCGCCACGATCTTCATGTTCTGCTGGTACAGGTCCTCGTGGTGACCGCGATAGTTGAAGACGCCCTCGTCATGCTGGCCGAGCCCGTAGAGGGCCTCGCCGTCGCTGAACTCAAGTCGGAGCTTCGTCGAGTACGCCTGGCGGTCGACCAGTTGCTTCGTCTGGCCCACGACGGACTTCTCGCCGTCGGCGCCGAGTGCGGTGGTGATCACGGTGTCTTCGGAGAAGACGGAACGCAGGACGTCGATCTCCTCAAGCACTTTCGTGTCCGCGCGATCGTGCGGCTCACGGAACAGGAGTCGCCCGGTCTCGTCGGTCCAGGTGAACGCGCCGAACTGTTTGTCGATGACGAGCCGCAGCCGGGGAATGGAGAGCACCAGCTGATCGGCGGAATCGGCGACGTCCGGAGCCGATCGCTCGTTACCGCCGACCACCATGAGGCTCTCATCGGAGCCGAAGACCGGTCGACCCGTGAAGACGACCCGCATTACTTGCTCACCGAGGCGCTGCACTTTCAGCCGCCCGGTTGATGTGACAATGACCACGCCATCCGCTTCACTGTGATGAGCCTGAATCTTCATACGGTCCCTTTCTGGGTGAGGGCGGCGGGGTGCCGGAGGTTGTTCGCGCTCTGGAGAACCGGTCGGGTGGTGAGATCATCGACGGGCAGTTCTTCGCCGCTGAGGACGAGGAATCGGTGACTCTCGCCGGGTAGCAGGGTCACGAGCATCTCGTCCACCGTGGCCATCGGGTCGAGGCGATCCGGATTTAGCACGATGTCCTTCACGAAATTGTTGGCGGTGACGGTGAGGGAATATCCGACGTCCTCACGCTCGACCGTGGTGCTGAACTCCGCCTGGGGCAGGCTCAACTCGACGTCTTCGACGAAGTAGGAGAATGCACGGGCGGAAGCATCCGCCTCGGCGACAATGAGCTCGTTCCGTGCGTCTGCAGGCACCGTCAGGGACTCGGAGAGGAGGATGGTCTGGTTGGTACGTGAAGCCACGTTGAACCGAAGGTGCTCGGCGGCGAGCTCTGTTCCGGTGAGGCTCAGGCGCCGGACGGCGACGGTACCCGTCCAAGCATGGGGACTGTCGTTGCTCACGATGAGGGCGAGGCCGGCGCCTCGGGGCTGGACTAGGAGCAGGCGGGGCGCGTTGAGTGCCCGCAGTGCGTACCACAGCGGCTTGCGTCTGCCAGCCTTGTCGACGGCCGCCCAGCTGATAGCGGGCCAGCAATCGTTGAGTTGCCAGACCAGCGAGCCGGAAGTGCGCGGGGAATGCGAACGGAAGTGCTTGACGCCGCAGGAGATTGCGCGGGCCTGGTTCAGCTGGGTCGCGAAGTGCCAGTCGTCGAAGGTCGTGGGTGCAGGCAGGTGCAGTGCATAGCCGCGGTCGAGCTTGCCATTGCCGTCGACCGCCTTCTGGTGGGCGGCCATGCCGGGGGAATCCGGCAGCATAGGGTCGTCGTCAATGGCGCTCGTGAGGGTTGAGTAGTCGGCGGGACCTTGGAAACCAAATTCGGCGACGAAACGCGGCACCGAGTTGCGGTAGGTCAGGTAGTCCTCGCTGAACCAGACCTTCCAGCTGTGCACAGGGCCGTGGTTTGGATCGCGAGGATCGGCGTAATCGGCGGGGGAGAATGGAGTCGACGGGAGGTAGCCACGCCCGGGGTCGAGTTCGGCCAAAATACTCGGGAGTAGGTCGTCGTAGTAGCCGCGTCCCCAGGTCTCGCCCTCCTGCATCCGCTCCTTGAAACCCCAGTGGAAGTAACCCTCGATGTTTTCGTTGCTGCCGTTCCAGAAGACAAGGGAGGGGTTTGGGGCAAGACGGGCGACATTCTCACGAGCCTCCGCTTCGACTTCGGCCCACATCTCCGGGGCCTCCGAGTAGATCGCGCAAGCAAACAGGAAGTCCTGCCACAACAGAATCCCCTCCCGGTTGCAGATGTCGTAAAGGTCGTTGCTCTCGTAGATACCGCCACCCCAGATGCGGAGCATGTTCATATTGGCCTCGACGGCGTCGCGAACCCCGCGTTCATAGTCGTCCCGGGTCACGCGGGGCAGGAAACAATCGTCAGGGATCCAGTTCGCGCCCTTGATGTAGACGAATTGCCCGTTGACGTGGAATTCGAAACCGGTGCCGAAGTCGTCGGGATTCATCCGCACCTCGACCGTGCGGAACCCGACATCGTGCGTCCAGGTGTCGAGTTCCTCGGCGTCCCGGGACACTCGCACGTCCAGGTGGTAGAGCGGTTGGTCGCCGTAGCCCCTCGGCCACCATAGTTCCGCATTATCAATCTTGAGGCTGAGGACGGAGGAGGACCGTTCAACTGTCCCGCTCGTGTGCACCGCGGTTCCGTCGGGGGCCGTGAGAATGGCCTCGAGGAGCAGCTCGGTATGCGCAGCAGATTCGAGGTCGGTACGTTCGAGCTCGACGTGGACTTCGACGAGACCGCCACCGTCGGAATCCACGCTGACTCGAGGAATGACCTGTGCCAGTCGGGCGACGGACCATTGGTGCAGGTAGAGGGGCCGCCAGATCCCTGAGGTCGTGAGTGTGGGCCCCCAGTCCCAGCCGAAGTTGCACGCCATCTTGCGCAGGGCGTTATAGGGCAGCGCATCGGCGACCAGCGGTTTGGCACCGATCCGTAGCTCCGATTCGCGCGCAGAGCGGAGGGGTGAAGCGAGATCGACCGTCAGTTCGTTGCTGCTCGCGCGGATCAATGAACGCACGTCGAAGCGATAGGACCGATGCTGGTTCTTGGTCTCTCCAACGAGCGCGCCGTTGAACGTTACGGTTGCAACCGTGTCCAGGCCCTCGGCAACGAGGTCGACGCGTTCGTGGCCCTCGTCGGTGAAGGCGAACGAGGTTTGGTAGCGTACGTCGGTTTCTCCGATCCACTTCACCGCGTTCTCGTTGGTGTTGAGATACGGGTCCGGGATCAAGCCCCGCGCTAGCAGGTCAGTGTGCACGGTCCCTGGAACGGTCGCCGGAATGTCCCGCGGAAGACCTTCGGGGACAGGGCCAGCCATCAGGTTCAGGGTCCAATTGTCGTTTAGCGGTGTGCGGTGCACAGTGTCTCTCCCTATTGCTCGTACAGGTAGTTCTCTTACAAGTGCGGAACGTGCGCGGCGGCCCGCGGCGGATACTCCCCCGACCCGCGCTGGACGACGTGTGTGGGGATATCGACCCGCACCGGGGGCCCGAGTCGATCCTGGAGCCGCTGCATCATGAGCCTCACGGCTTGGCGGCCAAGCTCGGCCGGGTCGTAGGTCACGACGCTGATGCCCCAGGCATCAGCGAGATCGAAGTCGTCGAAGCCGATGAACGCGAACTCTTGGAACCGTCGTCCTAGCTCCCGAATCACGCCAGCGCTCGCCCGGTTGTTCCCCGCGATGATGGCCGTTGGCGGGTCTGGCAGTGCGAGCAGTTCCCGCACCGATTCCTCTTCGCTTCGTCCCGTGACGGGTTCAAGGCGCTCCCAGTGGACGGAGTCGGAGACGCCGCCTTCTCTCATGGCCGAGCGAAAACCGCGCAGGCGTTCCTGGTGGGTGTAGAGCTCGGCGGGACTGCACACGAATCCGATCCGCCGGTGACCTGCCTGCAGCAGACTTCGCGTGGCATCCACTGTGCCCCGGAAGTTGTCTAGGACCACGGCATCGGCGATGAGGTTGCGGGCGGGACGGTCGATACAGACAACCGGCGTGCCGAGCTGGCGTTCGTTTTCGAGGTAGGCCTGATCATCGGCGATCGGCACCATCAGAAGCCCGCGAACTCGGTGCTTGAGCAGATTCTCGACAACCTTCCGCTCGCTCTGGGGGTCGTCGTGAGTGGCCGCCAAGATCATCATGAGCTCGTGCTGTGCAAGCTCCTCCTCGACACCCGCAGCGACCTTGACATAAAAGGGGTTCGCGAGATCGCCGATGACGAAGGCGACGGTATCCGTGACGCTTCCGTGACGCAAGCTTCTGGCCAGATGGTTGGGGCGGAATCGGAGTGTTTGCGCGGCGGAGAGGACCCGGTCCCTGGTCGCGACGGAGACACTGCCACTGTCCGTCACGACGCGTGAAACGGTCTTTGCGCTCACGCCGGCGAGGCGACCCACATCGGCGAGTGTCGCTCGCGACTGGGGGAGGGCGGCAAGATCCCGCAACACGGAGCCGGGATCGTGCCTCAGGGGTACCGACGGTGCACGCGCGACTGATGACGACTCCGGCTCGATCATGACGCAACCGTAGCACGGCGTCACTACTTCATGTCAGCGCTGACAAATTTTCCCGCGACAGGCCATAGAGCACTAATTCCGCGGGGTGTTTTTCATTGAAAAATGGCAGACGAATAGGCACTTGCGCGGTTGCGTAATCCGACAGTGCACTCCAAGCGCGCAAATTTAGCTCAATACTGAACACTGCAAATTGCTGATCAAGCGATAAATTTAAACCGACCTGGGTTGTCAAATCTATTGGAGGGTACCGGGATCGAGCGGTATGCGAGCGGCGGTTTAAACACGCTATAACGGTCCCGCCGCTGGCTCCGAAAATTACATTGACTCTTGTGTCAACGCTGATATGCTGTGCTCACTGATCGCGTCAGGCCGGGACTAATCCGTTCGCGCCGAGAGCGCGGTTGGTTGGATGAAGCTGACGACAGCGTTCACCGGTCACGCTCGTCCATTGACGCACCAACATTGGAGATCCAGAGATGGCAATGAAGCACATCACAGGCGTTGCGGGCGTAGTCGTAGCCGCGATGATGCTCGCCGGTTGTAGTTCCGGCGGCACCACGGCAACGGATTCCTCGGGCAATCCGACCGGCGATATCACGGTCCTGACGAATCGTACCGACCTTGTCGATACCGTGTTCGCAGACTACAAGGCCACATTCGAGAAGAAGTACCCCGACGTCAAAGTGACCTTCGAGGCCATCACTGACTACGAGAGCGAAGTGACCACCCGGCTTGGAACGAAGGACTATGGCGACGTCCTCGGTATCCCGGCGTCGGTCACCAAGGATCAGCTCGCGAACTTCTTCGAACCTCTCGGCAAGGTCACCGACATGGCGAAGGACTATCGCTTTATCGCCGAGCAGGCGTTCGACGGGACTGTGTACGGTCTGCCCACCTTCGGTGGGGCCAACGGTTTCGTGTACAACAAGAAGACCTGGGCGGATGCCGGAGTCACGACCAACCCCAAGACTCCCGAAGAGTTCATCACCGACCTCAAGGCTATCCAGGCCAAGGGTGCAGCGATTCCGCTCTACACGAACTATAAAGACGGCTGGCCCCTCGGCCAGTGGCAGGGGTTCCGCGGCACGTCGGGCGATAAGGAAATCGTACAGACGATGGACAAGTCGGACGCACCCTGGTCCGCAGGGAGCGACCAGTACCTCATTGATTCCCTGCTCTTCAATGCGGTGAGTAACAAGCTCACCGAACCGGACCCGCTAACCACAAGCTGGGAAGGCTCGAAAGGTCTGCTGGCAACCGGAAAGGTTGGCACGATGGCACTCGGGTCCTGGGCCATCGTCCAGTTCCAGAAGGCCGCAAAGGATGCCGGAGCCGATCCTGCGGACATCGGCTACATGCCGTTCCCGCACCAGGTCGACGGTAAGTTCCACTCTGTCATCGCGGGGGACTTCAAGAACGCCATCAACATCAATTCCACGCACAAGGCCGCCGCGCGGGCCTGGATCGACTGGTTCACCAACGATTCCGGATTTGCCGCCAGCCAGGGTGCAATCACTCCGAAGGTCGGCAGCGAGAACCCGTCAACACTGGCGGACTTCACGAAGGCTGATGTGCAATACCTCGAATTGACGCCGGCACCGACGGACCAAGCCACGGTCGATTCCGACATCTACAACGGCGCGAACATCGACCTCTTCGGTCAGGTCTATCGCCAGAAGCTCGTAGACATTGCCCGCGGGGCAGCGAAGGGCGACATGAACTCGTACTTCGACGAGCTCAACCAGCGGTGGGCGGCCGCCAAGGCCAAGGCCGGCAAGTAACACTCCCTCATCGCACGATCGCACCGCAGGGGGCAACACCTCCGGAAAGCAGACAACAATGTCTCAATTGACCGGCTTAGCCGGCACTACCGGGGGTGTTCCCCCCTTAACGGCGACCATCCCGGCCGCGGGCGTCGGCAGGAATGCCCCTTGGCGCCAGCGACCGAAATGGGTCACACCGTGGCTTTTCCTGCTCGCACCACTCGGGCTGTTGATCACGTTCACCTACATCCCCGTCGTGAACATGATCTGGTACAGCTTCACCTCGTGGAATGGCATCTCAAAGGTCCAGCAGGTGGTCGGACTCGACAACTACGGTCAAATCTTCAGTGATCCGACCATCTTCAACGTCTTCTACGTCAGCCTGTTCTATGTCGGCGCTTCTATCCTGCAGATGGGCCTTGCCCTCTACTTCGCGACAATCCTCAGCTTCAAGACGCGATTCCGGAACTTCTTCAAAGGAGTGCTGTTCTTTCCCTACCTGATCAACGGAGTCGCAATCGGCCTCGTCTTCTTGTATTTCTTCCAGCCCGGCGGAACGCTCGACCTAATCCTGAAAAACTTCGGATTGGCGCAGCTGACCACCCAGTGGCTCGGCAACCCCGACGTCGCGAACTTCTCGCTCGCGGGGACATCCGTCTGGCGGTACACGGGACTGAACTTCGTTCTCTTCCTGGGAGCGATCCAGTCGATTCCCGCGCAACTGTATGAGGCGGCTGACCTCGACGGCGCCAACAAATGGCAGCAGTTCCGATTCATCATCATGCCGGGGATCAAGCGCATCATCAGCCTGTCATTCATCCTCGCCATTTCGGGAAGCCTCGCAGTCTTCGAGATCCCGTTCATCATGACGGGCGGTGCCAACGGCACCGCGACCTTCGTGATCACGACCATTCAGCAAGCCTTCACCTTCCGGCACGTCGGGCTTGCGTCGGCGATGGCAGTCATCCTGCTCCTGATTGTGCTGATAGTCACCTACGTCCAGCGCAAGCTGGTACCAGACGATGAGGTAAACATCTCATGACCGAACTGAAAACCACGCCAGTAGCGCAGAAGCACGGCGCTACTCCGGTGCTCCCCAACCACCGCCTTCGGGCGGCAGTCATGACGACACTGAAGTACCTCACCCTCGTCGTCGCTGCAATCGTCACCCTGCTGCCGCTAGGCGTCGTGTTCATGACCGCGTTCAAAACGAAGAACGAGTACCTAAACTCGGGGCCGGCCGACCTGCCCCAAAACTGGTTCAACTTCGCCAACTTCGCCACTGCGCTAGACAAGGGGCACATGCTCCAAGGCTTCGCGAACACGGGTTTCATCCTGGTGATCTCCGTGCTGGGAACCCTCGTCATCGGCACCATGACCGCGTATGCAATCGATAGGTTCGACTTCCGATTCAAGAAGGTCGTCCTGATGATGTTCCTGCTAGCGACGCTCGTTCCCGCAGTGACAACCCAGGTGGCAACGTTCCAGGTGGTCAATAACCTTGGACTTTTCAATACCTATTGGGCGGCGATCGCGCTCTTCCTCGGGACCGACATCATCTCCATCTACATTTTTGTTCAATTCATGCAATCCATTCCCCGCGAACTCGACGAAGCCGCGATGCTAGACGGCGCAAACCGTTTCGTAATCTACTGGCGGATCATCCTTCCGCTCCTCAAGCCCGCGATCGCCACTGTCGTCATCATTAAGGGCATCGCGATCTACAACGAGTTCTACATCCCGTTCCTCTACATGCCCTCGCAACAACTGGGTGTCATCTCAACCTCACTCTTCCGGTTCAAAGGGCCCTTCGGCGCCCAATGGGAAGTCATCTCCGCGGGCACAATGCTCGTCATCATCCCCACGGTCATCGTCTTCCTGGTGCTGCAACGATTCATCTACAACGGCTTCACGCAGGGCGCCACCAAGTAAAACGATCGGTGCGGCGGATAGCCCAGGTCGTTCAAGATATACGCTCGCAAGATCCGCCTGCTGGTTGCGCCTCGCGTGCGGTGGGCTGGCCTCGGAGTAGTGTCGCGTTGTCGACCCGGCCGGGCAGGATGCCGCTAGTGAGCCGAGATCGGAGCGAGGTGGAGGTCGGCGGCGGCGAGCACGTCGGCACCCGCGTCGCGGAGGGTGGCCATGAAGGCGGCCTGGACGGATGCCCCCGGAACCTCGGTGCCTTCGAACTCGAAGTCGGGTGCGGCGCAGGCGTCGTGCACGACCGTAACGACTAACCCGAGGTCGAGGGCGGCCCGGGCGGTCGCGTCGATGCACATGCTGCTCATCATGCCCATGATGACGAGGTGTTCGATGTCCTCGTCCCGGAGCAGCTGTTCGAGTCCGGTGCCGATGAAGGCGTTCGGGGAGCCTTTGGTCAAGTGGTGTTCGGTCGCCACCGGCGCCAGGAGTGGGTAGATCTCGGCCCCTGCGGTCCCGGGGACGAAGAACGTCGCATCCGGTTCGGTGGCGAGGTGCTGGAAGTGGATGATGGGGGTGCCGGTGGCACGGGCCGTGTCGAGGACGCCCCGGGCGATGACCGCGGCGGACTCACTCCCGGTGAGGGGATATGCACCCCCGGGGAAGTAGTCGTTCTGAATGTCAATGACCACAATTCCAGTGCTCACATTTGCTCCGCTTCGTTTTTTTGTGCCATCTTCCCACATGACTCTTATCGTCACGGGCAGGAACTGATCGACGAGAACCAGGTCGACGCGCCGGCGTCGGCCTGTCGTTTTGTACACCCGTCTGCACGAACACGCTCGATCCGGACCTGCGAAGGGATCTTGACTGGGGGAGGGTTCGCCACACCCCACGCGCCCGAGAGTCCCGCAGTGCTCGCTGCGCGCACAACCGACCATCAGGCCGGGATCGCTGTGCTCCGCGGCCCAGGTCACCCACTGGGAAGTCATCTGGGCAGATTAGGCCACCACAACCGGTTGCGTCCCGTGGAGGGGTGTAGTTCCCGGTTCTTGGGGCGTTGGATTAACAACGTCGGAAACCATCGCGCGATGGTCAGTGAGAACCGTTCAAAGTTCCTCACAGAAAGACACATCACACGACCCTTCTATGGTTGAAGTCAAGCAGTAAGGGTCGCCAGTGAGCGATAGATGCTGCGGGCGATGAATCGTTTGAGGCAGCGGTGGATCTCTCGCCGGGTCTTGCCTTCGGCGGTTCTTCTGTCAACGTAGCTTTTCGTCGTGGGGTCGGTGATCATGCGGCAGCGGGCAATGATGTGGAGCGCTCGGTTCAGTTGACGGTCGCCGTGGCGGTTGAGGCGATGCCGGGTCGTATTTCCCGATGATGCCGGAATTGGGCTAACGCCCGCCAACGCCGCGAAGGCGGCTTCCGAGCGCACTCTGCCTTGGTGGGAATAAGCGGTCAGGATGATAGCGGCCGTGAACGGTCCGACACCGGGGATGTCCTGGATGCCTGGAGCGAGTTCGTCGACGTGCTTTGACAGGGCCGCGTGATTCGTTTCCAACTCGCGAGTGCGCTGGTGGATCGCGGAGGCGAGCCTGCGGGCTTCAGATCGGGCGACGGCAGCGGCAGTGTCATCGCTGGAGCGATCGCGCCATGCGGCGATGATGTCGACTTGAGTGTTGGTCAGGGGTGCGCGGACGTCGAGGCCCAGGTTGATTATCCGCAGGAGCGCGTTGCGGTCGTTGCGGTCGCTGGTGCGTTGGGAATCGATACTGTGTCTCGCGACGAGCAGAACTCGAAGGGCGCTGCGAAGCCCGTCGGCGCGCGGCAGAATCAGCGCGGTCGCATCGGTGCCAAGCGCGGTGCGGGCGGCAGCCACGGCATCGATTTGGTCGGTTTTGCCGTGACCATCCCGGGCCTGCCGTTTGGGTGGTTTGACCTCGCAGACGCGGATCCCCGCGGTGGTGAGAGCGCGAGTCACGGTGGCTCCGTAGGAGCCGGTGCCCTCGACAGCGGCAAGCTGCTGCCCATCCGAGCGTCGCTCAATCCATGCGATCGCGCGGGCGGTGCCAGCGTCGGTGGTGGGAAATGAAGCGGTGTCAATGACTGCGCCAGTAGCGGCAGTAACGACTGCGTAGGTGTGACTATGGCAGCGTTACTGGGACCCACCAGGGCAATCTAAGCCGGACCCACTTCGGGCGAAGCGGGGTGTCGCGGGCAACCTAACCGGGACCCACCTCCACCGTTGTTGCAACGTGTTTTCTGGTTGCTCAGGGTGGAGGTTCGGATGGAGTCTCGGGTGGAAATTTTCGCGCAGATCCGGCGTGACGCACGGGTGGAGGGCGTCTCGATCCGGGAGTTGGCCCGACGTTATGGCGTCGGGCGGCCAACGGTGCGGCAAGCCCTGCTGCAGGCGGAGCCGCTGCCACGGAAACCGCGGGTCCGGTCCGCACCGCGGCTGGACGCGTTCAAGAGAGTGATCGACGAGATGCTCCGCCTGGACACGGAGGCACCGAGGAAGCAGAAGCACACGGCACGGCGTGTCTTCGCCCGCCTCGCGGACGAGCATGGTGCGACGGATCTGTCGTATTCGACGGTCCGGAACTATGTCCGCCGGCGCCGCCCTGAGATCGATGCGGCCGCGGGCCGGCTGCAGGAGGTGTTCGTCCCGCAGGAGCACGCGCCAGGGGCCGAGGCGGAGGTTGATTTCGGGGAGGTCTGGGTGATCTTGGCCGGAGTGAAGACGAAGTGCCACATGTTCACCTTCCGCCTATCCCACTCGGGGAAAGCGATTCACCGGGTCTATCCAACGCAGGCGCAGGAGGCGTTCCTCGAGGGGCACATTGATGCGTTCGAGGACATCGGCGGGATCCCGACCCGGCACATTCGTTACGACAACTTGACGGACGCGGTCGTGAAAGTCATTTACGGCACGGGCCGGCAGCGCACCGAGAACGACCGCTGGGTGCTGTTTCGGTCGCACTACGGTTTCGACGCGTTCTATTGCCACCCCGGAATCGAAGGCGCCCATGAGAAAGGAGGCGTCGAAGGTGAAGTCGGCCGGTTCCGGCGCACACACCTGTCCCCGATGCCGGTCGTGGATTGTCTTGAACAGTTGAATGAGCGGATCCGTGGCTGGGATCTCGACGACGAGAACCGGCGCATCAGCGACCGAATCCGCACTGTCGCTCAGGACTTCGCTCTCGAACGACCGCTGCTCGCTCCGGTGACCGCGGATCGGTTCGAGCCTGGTTTGTCGTTGACTCCGCGGGTGAACCGGTCGAGCCTGATCCGGGTGCGGATGGCGAGTTACTCGGTGCCGGCCCGGTTCATCGGACGGCCCGTCCGTGTCGCGCTGCGGGCATCGGAGGTGATCGTCTTCGACGGCCGCACGGAGATCGCACGGCACCCGCGGGTGGTGGCTCTGCATGGTCAGAGCGTGAACCTTGACCACTATCTCGAAGTTCTCCAGCGCAAGCCCGGCGCCCTTCCCGGGTCGACAGCGCTGGCTCACGCCCGGGCGTCGGGCGCATTCACCTCGGCGCATGAAGCATTCTGGGCTGCCGCCCGGAAAACAGACGGTGACGCGGGAGGCACCAAGGCCCTGATCGATGTTCTCCTGCTGCACCGGACAATGGCAACGAACGACGTCGTCGGCGGGATCATGGCCGCGCTCACGGTCGGGGCTGTCACTGCGGACGTTGTCGCGGTCGAGGCCCGTCGCCACGAAGCCTTGGCTGGAACAGGTCGTCCTCCGGTCGAGGAAGTTCGAGGCCCTGAGCGGCGGGTCGTCAGTCTGACCCAGCGCCGCCTCGCGGACCCGGCCGCGGTGATCGCTGGCCTTCCCGCTGACACCAGGCCGTTGCCGAGCGTTTTCGCCTACGACCAGTTGCTGCGCTTACCCGATCGCACGACCCCACCCACAGCCGTCCCGGCTGGACAGAAAGGAACAGGCTCATGACCTCGGCTACCACCAGCATCACTACCACCCTCCGACGCCGCCGAGGGTTGACTGAAGAAGCCGCGAACGCTGCCATCGACGGCGCCTGCCGAAAGCTTCGACTGCCGACGATTCGCGCCGTCGTCGACGAGGCCACGACCGCAGCCGAGAAAGAACAGCTCTCCTATCAAGGGTTCCTCGCGGAACTGCTGCTGGCCGAATGTGATGACCGCGACCGACGCTCCTCTGTCCGCCGCGTGAAGGCCGCCGGGTTCCCCAGAGACAAGTGGTTGGGCGACTTCGATTTCGACGCCAACCCGAACATCAACCCCGCGACGATCAACACCCTCGCCACCGGAGAATGGGTGCGGAAAGGCCAACCTCTTTGCCTAATCGGGGACTCCGGGACCGGAAAATCACACCTGCTGATCGGCCTCGGAACCGCGGCGGCAGAGAAAGGGTTCCGAGTGAAATACACCCTCGCGACCCGGCTCGTGAACGAACTGGTCGAGGCCGCAGACGAGAAGAACCTCGCCCGCACCATCGCCCGCTATGGCCGCGTCGACCTCCTCATGATCGACGAACTCGGCTACATGGAACTCGACCGGCGAGGCGCCGAGCTGCTCTTCCAAGTCCTCACCGAAAGGGAAGAGAACAACTCGATCGCGATCGCGTCGAACGAGTCATTCTCCGGCTGGACGAAGACCTTCACCGACCCCCGCCTTTGCGCGGCGATCGTGGACCGCCTCACCTTCGGCGGGACGATCATCGAAACTGGCACCGACTCCTACCGCCTCGCCCACATGCAAAGACAGCAAGAGCAGATGCCCGTCTGAAGGCGTTGGCCAACAGAAGCAGTCGTCGTGTTCGACGGCTGCTCACCGGAGAGGGCTGACCAGAACGAGCCCGACCGGGCGGTGTTCCACCTGAAGTCAGGACGAGGGCAACCCGGCCAGACGCAGAACAGCAGCCAGACCAGCCGGGGTCCCCGGCCAGTGCTTCGTGATGGAATCGCTGCCCGCGCGCCTGGTCGCGAAGCGAAGAGCGATCGCTACGACCAACGCGTCGTCGGCATATCCCAACACCGGGATGAAATCCGGGATGAGGTCGATAGGCGAGATCAGATACACCAACAGCACGCCCAACCAGATCCGGACCCCGATCGGCACGGACCTGTCTGAAGCGAGACGCTTCAGCAGGCGCACGACGTCCGGGGCGAGACGAAGAAGATCCAGCAGCGACGCACGACCCGAGTGTTTGCGTTGCTCGAACCACAGCACAAGGACAAGCACCAGCCAGAACAGGACCAGCCCGACGACGACGCCGACAACAACCTGCCACCACTCCGACACGACTACGAATCCTCAGGGACTGCGCCGGCGTTCGGATTGGTGGAAATCCTCATGACACTATTCTCCCAGAGGATGACCGCAACAGGTGGAGGTGGGTCCCGGTTAGGTTGCCCGTGACACCCCGCTTCGCCCGAAGTGGGTCCGGCTTAGATTGCCCTGGTGGGTTCGACTTGGGTTGACATAGCCATAGGTGTGCGTTTTGGCGTGGGTATCCACGCCGATGACGTATTTGTATGTGTCAGCTACGGTGCTCACGAAGTGTCTTCTTCCGGTAAATGGTTCGTTATCCGGGCCTGGGAGAATCGTCGCGAGGCAGATCTCTAATGAGTCACACCCCCGCCGGAGCGTGGGTGGACGACCTTCTATGAAGCCATCGAAACGGGTCAGGCCGGCACCGACCTAGCCCAGCGGACAGGTCGTGTGAAAGCCACCGCTTGCGCGGGACAGATGGCTCTTGAGTCACGTTGGGAAAGGCCGATACCAGCTTGCCAGCCAGCCCCAGGCCAGCTACTAACCATTAGAGATGGCTCTAGACCAGTCTGCCCTGCTCGACCTGTTGGGAGAACTCAAACTCACCGACGTCACCGACCGAATCCGCGTCGCGACCGAAACGCTTTACCAAGAACTCATCAATGCGGAGGCCACCGCCCTCATCGGTGCCGGCCGTTTCCGACGTTCCGAGGACCGCACCACCCAACGCAACGGTACCCGCCCGCGTCTGTTGACGACCACGGCCCGAGACCTGCACCTGAAGATCCCCAAGCGGCGCCAGGGTTCATTCTTCCCCGCGCTCCTCGAGCGCCGCCGCCGGATGGACAGGCCCTGTTCGTCGTCGTTATGGAGGCTTGCCTCCACGGCGTCTCGACCCGGAAAGTCGACGACCTGGTCAAGGCCCTCGGCGCGGCTCATCGGGAAACCGGCGGGCGTCGGCGAGGGTGTCCTCCCAGAACTCGTCGAAGTCGTCTGGTTCGGCAACGAGCGAGCGGTACTCGCGGAGTTCCGGCAGGCTGCGGTTGTAGCGGGCATGGGAAAGGACCTTTCAGGCGTGCAGTGCACGAGCCCAGCTTCGAGCTCGTGAACGGTAGGGCGGATGCCGCCGGTACTACGGACCCTATGCGAGCGCAATCCCCGACGGACTTTGCACCTTGACGGCAGGACCGACACGCCTAAGAATCCCTGGTCAGCCCCGGCCCGTCGCGCGCTTCTTGTAGTAGTCCCGCCAGATCAGCCGGTGGACCGGGATCCACCGTGGGATGTCCCGCAGGCCGGGGATGAAGGGAACGAGCGTCAGTAGCACGCTCAGCAGGAGCATCAGGAGAACGACGAGCAGGTCGGCGTTCGGGGCGGAGGCGAATGGCTCGACCTGATACCAGAAGGAGAAGAGCCACAGCCACGATTGTCCGGGTGTGTTCCCCGTTTCGTTCATCATGCCCCACTGGTCGCCGGTGAGGTGCTGGGCGGTCGCGAGGTCGCCGAAGTACGCGCCGTCGCCCAGGAACAGGATGGTGCGGGTGTAGTCGGAGTTGTAGAACGACTGCTGGGCGTTCAGGACGCCGTCGAGTGCGCCCTGGCTCGCCATCCTGAGTAGGGCACCGGTCAGGACCGGGACGGGCCCGTAGTCGCCGGTGGCGACCTGGGCCGGGTCGCCGTCGGGGGCGTTCGTGAGGGCATCCGTGTATGCGGCGGTCCAGTCGGTCTTCTGGGTGTCGATCGCGGTGTTCCACGCGTCGAGGGCGGCGCTCGGGGGTACGTTGAGGGTCGTCAGCGGGGTGATCACGAGGTCCTGCGCCGTGTCGATCGGCAGTCGCACTCCGGAGAAGCTCTGCAGGTCGAAGGCCCCGATGGTCTGGGTCGCGTCAGGAGTGTTGTTGTAGGGCGGCCCGTAACCTGCGGAATCACTCGTTCCGCCGAGCTCGGCGGTCGCCGTCGCGACGAAGTCCGCCGGTTCTGCCTGCGCCCAGGACTTGAGGGTGACGCTCGGTTCGTCCGGCGAGCCGACGATCGCCGAGAGACCCACGATCAGGAGTCCGACGACGACGAGGGCAACGGTGAGTTCCTTGAAGAGGTCGTATTCGCGCACCCTTCCGCGCCAGGGGCGTCGGGCGAGGGCGTCGCGATTGGAGCGGGACGTCGTTGCGGTGCTCATTGCGTCGCCTCCGCCTGTTCCGGGTTCGCGTCCGGTCGGGCCGCTGGACTGTGGCCGAGCGCTGTACCGTCGCCGAGCAGCACTTCGCCACTCAGCTGGGCGTCGCTCTCAGCCGCGTCGATCGGGGGGACGACCCCGTGCATCCGCACCAGGATCACGTGCAGCGCGACGACGGCTCCGACCGCGAGGGGCAGCAGCACGATGTGGAAGCCGAAGATCTGGCCGAGGTTGGCCACGTTGAACCAGGCTCCGATGCCGGAGGCGTTGAGTGCGTCCTTGCCTTCGAAGGCGATCCACTGCGAGTCGAAGTTGGTCTGGAGCAGGTACCCGGTGAATGCCGCGACGATCGAGACGAGGAAGGCGGCCATCCCGGTGATCCAGGTGAGCGTTCGCCCGCCTCGCCAGGCGGCCATCCAGTACTTGCCCCAGAGGTGCACGACCATGGTGATGAAGAAGACCTCGACGCTCCAGAGGTGCACGCTGTTCACGAAGTGGCCGAAGTCGGAGATGTGGTACCAGGCCGGGCCGTTCAGGCTGAGCACGACCCCTGAGACGACGATGAACACGAGCGAGACGATGGCGCCCATGCCGAAAACGTAGATCCAGGATGCGACGTAGCTGGGCTGGTCCTGTGGCAGCAGCTTGTCGGCGGGCAGGTGCTTGAGCAACCAGCCGCGAGCTTTCCCTGTCCAGGTGTAGTACTCCTCGGCGGGTTCACTCTTCTGCTCCTCGCGGATGCTCATGGGCGTTTCTTCCCACTCGGGAACGGGAGAACGAGGGCCAGCAGAAACAGCAGGATGATCACGATGATCACGATGAGATTGCCGAGTTGGATCTGGAATGCCCCCCAGCCGACATAGATGCCTGGACTGTCCTGAGTCGCAAAGTAACTGATGAGCGGATTCATTGCGGCTCCATTGCTCGGGATATCGGCCAGCCACGGGTGGATCCGAGCGACTGTGTCCCGATGAAACTCACGTTATTCCCGTTCGGGAAAATCTGCTCATCGTTCCGTGGGGAAAGAACCTGAGACTACGTTCAGGAAGGAGTGCTGCGGAAGGCGCGGTCAGGACTCCGGGTGGGCGCCGAGTTTGGCGCGAAGAGATCAGCCCTGGCCTTCGAGGATGATCTGCGCGCATCGCCCCGTCGCAGCGTTCACGACGATCGGCGCCATGAGGTTCACGGTCGTGCCGCCCTCGCGCGGGTTGGTCACGACGAGAACGAGTGCCTGGTCGGGACCGGCGAGATCGAGGGCGCGGTCGTCGGTGACGACGGGGGATTAGTCCGGCAGGTAGATCACGGCGTCGAGCACGAACGCCGGATGTGCCGGTCGTCCGCGGACGGCAGCGTGGACAGGCCGTCCGCGCCGGCGATCTCCGTGAGGTCGAACTCGGTCAGCGAGTCGAGCCCGGGCGGTGGGAGACGAATGTCAGAGTGGCGCTCACTGGACGCGGTGTGATGTCGGTGAGCCAGAGCCGGTTATCGGCATCGGCGGTGAACTCGTGCCGAGGTCGCAGCCCTCCGGGTCTTTTGCAACCACGGGCCGCTGCCTGGCACACGTGCGTGCCAAGACCGACCTGCGCGCCGATGGCCCGCGCGGTTTTCACAACATCGCCGGTAGCTATGCGCATGCGCACGCCGAGTCGGGTCAACTGGGCTATCAGCGCGGCCGCGTCAGGCCGGGGCGGATCAGCCAAACCCACAACTCCCAACAAACACAACCGGAGCTGCTAGCCATCGGTAGTGGGGCTGACTAGAGAGCTTAAGGACCCGACACGTCACCGTGATGGAAATCCCGTCAACGGCGAGCTCAGCCACGAGAGGGTAGAACCTTTTCCCGGCGGGTTCGCCTGCGACAAATACGCAGCCGCCCGCCGCAGGATTTCGACTTCCTTCAGCAACCGGATCCGCTTCTGCGCCTCCCCATGCCCGGCCGACTCGGTGCGTATCTGGCCAGATTTGGTTCCGTCATCTCACTGCGGGGCGCTGCAGCCACTTCTGCAACGTCATCGCGTGAGCGCCGAATTCTCTCGCGATCTGCTCGATCGTTGTCACACCAGGTTCACGGTTACGCGCCGTGCCCACAACGCAACACGGACACCCTAATACTGAACGGTCTTGAGGCTAAGCGGTATGGGGCCGCACTGGTGCGCTGAACCACTCGGGCCCGCATAAACTTTTGGCGGTTCTGGACATCGGACTTCTCCTTGCGTCCCGGGAGATTCTCGTCCGGCAACTGCGCACGTGCACACGTGCGCACGTGCACACGACCGAAAGGTGAACGCGGTGCTTCACACCAGCATTCCGAGCCCGACTATCAGTTATTTCGATCTCGGGCCCCTCCGCGTTCACTTCTACGCGCTGTGCATCTTGACCGGCATCATTATCGCCGTCTGGATGTCTTCGGCCCGGTTGACCGCCCGCGGCGGCAAACCGGGCATGGTGATAGACATCGCCATGTGGACCGTCCCGATCGGAATCGTCGGAGGCCGCCTGTACCACGTCGTCACGCATCCGACCGATTACTTCTTCCCCGGCGCAGACCTGTGGAAGGTGCTGTTCGTCTGGGAAGGCGGACTCGCCATCTTCGGCTCGATTCTGTTCGGCAGCATCGGGGCATACATCGGCTGCCGCCGGGCCGGGATCCGGTTCTTCTCCTTCGCCGACGCTCTCGCACCCGGGCTGCTCCTCGCGCAGGCATTCGGCCGCTTCGGGAACTACTTCAACCACGAGCTCTACGGCGGCCCGACGACCCTCCCCTGGGGCCTCGAGATCGAATCGACCAACGCAGCCTTCCCCGCCGGGTTGCCGGCCGGGACCCTCTTCCAGCCGTTGTTCCTCTACGAGATGATCTGGAACACGATCGGCGTCGTCCTGATCATCTTCGTGCTCGAGCGCCGCTTCAACCTCCGCTGGGGCAGGGCTCTCGGCTTCTACCTGCTCTGGTACGGCGCCGGACGGGCGTTCCTCGAGTCGCTCCGCCTGGACCCGACCGAGTATTTCCTCTTCGGCCTCAAGATCAACGTGGACGTCGCGCTCCTCGCCGCCATCGCCGGGATCGTGCTCATCATCGTCCAGACCCGACGACACCCCGGCCCGGAAACATCCATCTACCGGAACCCACAGTTACCCCCGATCGATGACCTGGCGGTGATGGAGGCCCCGTCCGGTTCACACACGGGTGGAGGCACAGCCGTGGATCTGCCGGGTGGCCAGGTGAGCGACAGCCGCCGGGACGCCTGACACAGTCGGGAGCAGATTAGTGGCGTCCAGTCAGACGAACCTCATGCTGTTCTGGGTAGACGAGTGAACGGTGTTGCGAGAAAACGAAAGGCTCGAGCCGTCGTTGCGAGGTAAGCGAAGTCCGATGGTCTGCGGCCCCGGGTCCAGCGGCTGGCGGCCATCCTGGAATTGGATCTCGATGCCTTCTCCGGGCGGGCGGAGCTCTGGGCGTTGCTCGCGGCGTACCACCGCCGCTGACCGACGCCGTTCACCATCGCCGAGCCGACCGGGCGGTGGTCTACCGGGGTGCGACGACCTCGCTATACAGCTCCGGCCTCCGGTCGCCGAACGCATCGCACAACGGCGTGATGGTCTTGTCCCGGGACAGGAGCAGATCCAGGTCGGCCATCGCGATCCCCGACGCGTCGGCGGTGGCGACGACCCAGCCGTGCTCGTTGATGATGGAGCTCGCCTCGTTCCAGTCCTGGCCGCGCTCGGTGCCGCTGCGGTCGCAGCAGACGACGCCGACATGGTTGGTATATGCGGCAGCCATGGCGACCGTGACCTCTGGGACTCGCTCGCCCTCTGGTACGGTTTCCCGCGGCCAATTGGTGGGCACGACGATCAGCTCGGCCCCGCGCAGAGCCAAGCTGCGGGTCATCTCGGGGAACTCCAGGTCGTAACAGATGAGGACGCCAAGCCGGCCGAGCGCGGTGTCCACGACAGGGGGGACGGCCGTGCCGGGCGTGAAGACGAGCTTCTCCCGATCCCACAGGTGAGTCTTGCGGTAGCTCCCCAGGACGCCGGAGCCGTCGACGACGGCGAGGCTGTTGTAGACGAGGCCGTCGGCACCGAGTTCGGCGAAGCCGCCGACGACGACGCCGTCGACGCCGGCCACCGCTAGTGCCCACTGCGCGAACACGGGATGGTCCGTCGTCACGGCGACGGACCGGGCCTCCTCCTGCGAGGAGAACATGTAGCCCGTGGTGACCAGTTCGGGCAGCACGACCAGTCGGGCGCCTGCCGCCACCGATTCGCGCACGGCGGCCACGGATCGTTCGACGTTGCCGGCCAGGTCGGGAATGACCGGTGCCAGCTGTCGACACGCAATGCGGATCATGTCTTACTCCTTGTCTCGTGGCCGACGTGCGTTGTGTTGCTCCGTATCGCGGCCGGAGGTGATCATTCGTGAAAGGGCCGGGCCGGTGACCAGGGAGGTCACAGGCCCGGCCGTTTCACCCCGTCAGGCCCTAGTCGATGAGAGCGCCCGCGAGGTCTTCCTGCTCCTGCGAGGCGAGCTCGAGAGCGTCGGCCTGCTCGTCGGCGAGTTGCCGTTCGGCCGCGACGTCCAGGTTCCTGGTGAACAGCCAGTAGAGCAGCGCACCGATCGGCAGGCCGACGAAGAGCGCGACGTCGACGCCGCCCATCGCCTGCGAAACGAACCCGACGTAGAAGCCCGAGATGTCAAAGAACGGGGTCATGCACGCAAACGCGACCAGGTAAGCGGTGATGCCCGCCCAGCCCCAACGGCCGTAGATGCCATTGGGTTTGAAGATCTCCGTGATCGCGTAGTGGCCCTTCCGCACGATGAAGTAGTCGGTGAGGTTGATCGCCGTCCACGGGATGAAGAAGTACAAGACGAGCAGGAGGAAGTCCGCGAAGAAGACCGCAAAGTTGCTCGAGGCATAGAGCGAAAGGACGCCGGAGATGCCGGCGGTGATCGCGACGGTGACGATTCGAACGGTTACGGTCGGTCTCACCTTGCGGATGCTGTCGATCGAGGAGATGAGGGTGAGGGATCCGCCGTACATGTTCAGCACGATGACCGCGACCAGGCCAAGAGCGATCACGAGCAGCGCGATCGTGCCGAAGCCGGGAAAGAGGCTATCGGCCACGCCCTGGATGGCGGTGATCGGATCGCCGGCGTCGAAGTCCGTGACGGCCGCGGCGAGGTACGCGCCGAGGAAGATCAGCCAGGCGCCGCCGATGGCGCTGCCCCAGAACGTCCAGCGGAAGGTACTGCGACTGGGCGTTTCGGCGGGCAGGTAGCGCGAGTAGTCGGAGACGTAGATTGCCCAGGAGATCTGGTACCCGGCGACGACGCCCAGCTGGGAGAAGAATGCGACTGGATTGAAATCGCCGAGATCGAAGGCCCCGGTGGGCAGGTGCAGATTGACGAGCGCCGAGAAGGTCAGGAGTGCCAGGACGACGACCGTCACGTACGTGAGGTAGCGCTCCATCTTGTGGATGAGGTCGTAGCCGAAGAGGGCGACGACGGCGCCGACGATGGTGACCGCCCAGAACCAGAATGGAGAGACGACCGGGTCGGAATGGAGCGCTCCGCTGATCGCGTTGCCTGCGAGGACCGTGTTGAACACGTTGAAACCTGCGTACTGGAGGAAGGCGAAGAGCCACACGAGGAGGGCGCCAACGTAGCCGAACTGCGGTCGCGACTGGATCATTTGCGGCAGACCGAGCTTCGGGCCCTGCGATGAGTGTGCCGCCATGAAGACGGTGCCGATGACCAGCCCGATGGTGATCGCGATGAGCGACCAGACCAGGTTTCCGCCAGCGGCGAAACTTACGACTCCGATCGCGAGGGTCGCGATCTGTGCGTTGCACATGAACCAGAGCGGCCCGATGTGCCAGACCTTGCCGTGCCGCTCGTTTTTGGGCACGTAGTCGATGGAACGGACTTCCAGACCACGGTTCTTGGTTGGGCTTTCTTCGGTCACAAATCTCTCCTTTGAAATTTCGGGACGCTCAGCGCTGATAGGTGAAAAAAGTACACGCTGCCTTACCCAAACGATGTTGCCATAACGGCAGATTGGAGATTCCTTGTGCCAGTTTGGCAGCCGATTGACCGCCTCGCGGGAGTATCCGTCGTATTTCACCGGGTTTCATCCAAAGTCGTAGAATTGGGGTTCGTGAAGATCGACCAAGACTGTCCGGGTGAGCCTCGGTGAACCGGAGGATTTCGCCGTGACAGTATCAGCGGCATTGCCCCTTGATGACTCGGACCGATTCAATGGTGTGATCACAGGGGTGCGCGATCCTCGCCGGCTCAAGGCTGTCGCCGACGCAGACCTGCACGGGTCTTTGGCTGACCCTGATCTGGACGCGGTGGTTGCCACCTTGCGCCTGGCTTGCGCGGCGCCGATGGTCGTCGTGAACATCGTCAGTGCCGACCGGCAAACTTACGCGGCGGAAGTTGGTGTCGGGGCAGAATGCACCTCAGTACCGGACGCACTGTCCTTTTGTGCGGAGGTAGTTGACACGGGTCGGGCCACGATGGTCTCCGATGCCGCTGCGCATCCCATCTACTGGCAGAACCCGATGGTACTTAGCGGCGTCATCGGTTCATACGCGGGCGTCCCGCTTATCGATAACGGCGTGGTTCTTGGCAGCGTGGCCATCTTCGACCACCATGCGCGAGTGTTCTCCGCTGACGTCCTGGACATTCTTCGTCACCAAGGGAAACTGGCTGGGTCTGTCCTCGCACTGCGCCGTTCGGCCCGCACGGACGCGCTGACCGGGTTGCCCAACCGTGCCCTTTACGGGGACCGCCTCGCAGGTGCGCTGGCCAGACTTGAGCGCAACGGCGGAATGGTCTGCGTGATGTACCTCGACATCGACGACTTCAAGATCATCAACGACACTCTCGGGCACGGTGGGGGCGACGATATCCTTATCGAGCTGGGGAGGAGACTGGCCAGCGTATTGCGCCCCACCGATACGGTCGCGCGCTTCGGTGGGGATGAGTTCGTGAGCCTTTGCGAGAACTTCGGTGGCGTCGGCGATGCCGAACAGTTGGCGGCTCGGGTCGTGGCCGCTACCGCCGAGCCATGGGACGTCCAGGGCTGGTTTATGCCTGTGCACGTGAGCATTGGATTCGCCGTGACGGATTCTGCCACAACAGAGCCAGCGGCATTGCTCGATGACGCCGACACCGCTATGTACATGGCGAAGAAGGTTCCTGGCTCCATGTGGGTATAGGCACCCGCCAGCGGACAGAGCCGCAAACGCCTCATCGTTGAGCCGTCCCACCAGGGGGCTATGGCTTAGCCGTTGGTGGGTGGCGCGGGCGTCGAGGACTGATCAGATGATGGGGCGCCTGGCGGAGTGCCGGTTAGCCAAGCGACGACCAAGAATGCGCCGATCAACCCAACGACGATGAGCACCCCTGCCACAGAGCCTCTGAAAGCAACCCCGGAGACCACAATCAGGGCCACGAAGGCTGCAGACGCGACGGCTCCTTTCCAGCTGAGTATCCGCCATCCCCAACCAACGTATTTCTTGGGCCCGAACCAGGCTTTCTTCGTGAACCGTCCCGCTCTTGCGTCCATGACGAAAATCGTAGCCCGGTATCCCGTGCTCGTTCCGAAAACAGTGGAAAGCATCTCCGATTTTGAGCCACGCAATTTTGCTGGCCGGGATGTGCAACGGAAATGTCGTGAGTCCCGTCCTCCCCGCGGTCACGGATGAGGTCGTGCGGCGAGAGTTCCGCGTCGTCCGCAGGAGGGTGTTTAGTGCGTCCGGTCCGGCCCGGTCCTTGCCACGTCTGAGCGCGGCGACGTTTGAGGGGTGGGCGGCTATGTGGTACCCGAGGAGCCCAAGAGCAAGCCGATTGCGAACGTGGACAACAGTGCCAGCGCGCCGCCTAGGACCATCCTGAACGTGGCCCGTCCTCGTGAGCTGCCTCCCAGATGACCTGCAAGTGCCCCTGAAATGGCGAGAACGAGGAGCACGGCCAGGAATGTGACCGGCACCCTCCATGCGTCAGGTGGGAGCAAGATCGCTGCTAGGGGAATGATCCCACCACAAATGAACGCGACAGCCGACGCCAATGCAGCGTTCCACGGGCTTGCAACATCGTTTTCGTCGATGTTTAGCTCAATCGCGAGATGCGCCGCCAAGGCATCATGTTCGGTCAACTCTCCCGCCACTTGTCGCGCAGTTTCAGGGGACAAGCCCCGCGCTTGGTGCATGCCTGCGAGTTCTTCCAGTTCTTGCTCCGGCGTTTCAGCGAGTTCGCGTTTCTCCGTCGCAATCAACGCCTGTTCACTGTCACGCTGGCTGCTCACAGACACATATTCGCCTAAAGCCATTGAAACAGCGCCGCCCATGAGCGCCGCAACGCCAGCAGTCAGAATAGGTCCGACCACGTGGGTTGCACCAGCTACCCCGACCACAATCGCCGCCACTGACACGATGCCGTCATTGGCCCCCAGCACTCCCGCGCGCAACCAGTTCAGCCGGGTCGACAGGCCCCCACCCTGATGGGGCTCATCAGGGTGCGAGTCTAGAGGCTCCCGTTTGCCCCGATCCGACATAAGCCGAGTAAACCACATCTCACTCCGCCGAACGCACCGTGGCGCTCCACGCTTTGGCCATCGCTTTGGCCACGGTTGTCTTGGCCGCAATCATCGGGGCCGTCAGCCGATTGCATCTCCTCCGCGGTCCCACGCTGACCGGACAGCGACACTTTCCGTAGCGCGCCTGCATTCCGAAATGCACACCGACGAAGGTGGCCGGACTCACCGACAAGGTACTGTAACCATGGTATGCCTTGGCCACCTCGGCGCTGCCCGGATTTAATCGCTGACGTGAGGAACGCTATGACGGTCGAGGAATTGCCTGAAAGTGTCCTGCCGGGCGCGGACATTGCCTCGGAACGGACCGGTCAGGGAAACGGAAAGAGAAACCCGGTTTCGCGTTTTTTCGGTCTCCTTGGTCCGGGTTTAGTTACCGGTGCCGCCGATGACGACCCATCAGGGATCGCGACGTATTCCCAGGCCGGCGCGACGTACGGCAACAGCATGTTGTGGACGGTCCCTTTAACGCTTCCGTTAATGATGGCTGTGCAAGAGATCTGTGACCGGATGGCCCTAGCCACCGGGCAGAGCCTCGGCGCGCTGATCCGTCGACGCTTCAGCCGCGGATTCCGGGTTGCGATCGGGATTCTTTTGGCCTTGCTGATCATTGCGAATTGTCTGAACCTGGCCGCGGACCTGAATGCGATCGGTCAGGGCATGAACCTGCTGCACGCGGGACCCGCGTTTCTGTGGGCCGCGATCGCCGGTATTGCCATTGTTGTGGCCGTGACGGCGGGGTCCTTCGCGATGATCGGCCGGATCTTCAAATGGTTGTGCATGGTTCTTCTGGTCTACGTCGGAGTCCTCTTCGTTTCCAACGTAGATTGGGCCGACGTTGCCCGCGGCCTCACCGGCGGGCAGATCCAGTTCTCCCCGGCGTACTTCGGTTTGATCGTCGGGGTCTTAGGTACCACCATCTCGCCGTACATGTTCTTCTGGCAGTCCGCGCAACGCATCGAGGAACTCCGCGCCGAAAAACGTGGCGGCGATCACGCGCCGGCCCTGGACGAGAGGCCAAGGCCGGAAGCGGCCCGACGGCTACGCAATGGACGAGTGGACGTGTTCACCGGGATGGCCTTTAGCGTGCTGATCATGTTCGCCATCATTGCCTCCTCCGCAGCCACCCTCGGCGCACACAACACCCCCGTCACCAGCGCAGCCGAGGCAGCCCAAGCACTCGAACCAATTGCCGGCAACTACGCCGGTATCCTCTTCGCTCTGGGTTTCATCGGCTCTGGGGTACTCGCAGTGCCCGTGCTCGCCGCATCCGGCGCTGCGGGGATGGCAGGGCTTTTGAACAAGAACTGGGGTCTTGACCGGTCCCCCCGGAGAGCACCCCTGTTCTACGCCCTCCTCGGCGTTGGTATCATCGCCGGCACCATCCTCGCTATCGTCTCCACCGACCCGATCGGACTTCTCGTGCTCTCCGCGATCGTGAACGGCATCGCCGCCGGCCCGTTCCTGATCGTGATGATGCTCATCTCCCGCGACAGAACCATCATGGGTAAATACCGAAACGGTAAGCTCGCCGCAACCATGGGCTGGACCGCCACCGCAATCATGTGCGTCGCCGGCGCATACGGCATCTGGTACACCCTCATCGGAAACTAACCAGTCGAAGCGACAGCTGAAGTTTGGACCCAATGGCTTTGGTAGCAGAAACCGGCCTGCACATCCTCGTCGACGAGCGGGCGGATACGTTGATGCGCACGCGGGCATAAAACAGTGGCACCTCACGCCGGAATGGTCACAGGCGCAGATCCCATCCGAAACGAAACCCTCGTCTGGCCGCCGTTTCTTCGCGCCCGATCGAAAACTCCGATCGGGTTCCCGACACGAGGGACTGTGCCTGCTGGATTCTTAGGCCGGCATAGAGCAGCGTGATGTAAGCGAGTTGGAAGGGAAAGACCATCGAAATCAGCACCGCGTCTTTGGCCGCAGCGACCGGCTCGTCGTGATCGAGCTCTAGGTGCTTGCCGCGCAGCACTACCTTGCCCACCTTTCTCAATCGCCCGAGGTCCCGGCTGACGCTTTCGCGAAGACGGCGATTCAGTGGCAGAGCCACGAGTATGCAGGCAAGGGCCTCGGCGAAGAACGCAGATTCTGCCGCGAAGGACAGCTGCACGCCGATTTCCGAGATGGCGGAAGTGCTCCACCGGGCGAGAACGGTGAACAGTACGCGCTGAGTGTCCTCTGGCGTGACGAGCGGCTTGCGAATCACGCCGGCGCCCGTACTTCGGCTGAATTGACCGGCACCACCCCCGAAGTCAGTTCAGGGGACGTGAGATCGGACGACGCTGATGTCATTGTCTCGCGGCGGAGGAATATGCAGAGGCCCGCGCGCTCGGATTGGTTGGGGAGCCATGACGATAGCTCGCGTTTCGCGGCGGCTGGGCGGGTACTTAGAGCGTATTAGTGGACTCAGCGTGGAGGACGCATTATGCAACACAGTGTGGAATCCGGCGGATTCGAGGATCTGAAAGTTGTACGGGTCTCGGCCACCGAATGGCGGGTCAGTGGGCGTTCGTTCGAAGAGCAGAGCCCCGCAGCATTCTGGGGCCTCGTTTGCCAGTGTGGTGAAGCATTCAGTGTGATGCGTCCCGGACGTTTTCCGGAATGGCGTACTTATTGCAGCTTCGATAGGGCGTTGGCGAGCTTTGCAGATCACTCTGACTGAACCGTGCCTGGATGTGGCCCGTCCTACGGTTTCGCTTTACACCAGGGTCACGTCCCGCTGGGTGTAATTCATTGTCGTCCTGCGATCAGCTCAATTTGGCGCCGTCGCTTGTCAGAATCTGGCCATCAGATTGATCTGGCAGTAGTCCCAAGGCGCGCACTCGGCGGTAGATGGTAGCTCGGGACATTCCGAGGTCGAGCGCGACCTGAGCTGCTGTCTCTCCACCCTCTATAATTCGGCGGGCGTTGCGGACCTGGCTGTCAGTGCTGATCCGCGAGCGACCGCCCAGATCCTTGCCCGCCGCACGGCGTTTAACGATCGAGCCAACCACACGCTCTCGCTTGATTTCGCGTTCCATCTGTCCGAGCGCCGCCATGATCGTGAACAACATGGACCCCATCGGAACTTCCTGATTCTCGCCCTACGTCAAACGGCGGACTTGCTCTGAGCTACTGGCCTCACTCACCCTGACGTAGGGAGGCTAGCGACAAAGACCCAGTAGGGGACATCGACAACACACCGGCGGTTGGTTCTAAATCGTGCGCTTTGTGCGAGGATCTGGGGATGGAGCAGGTGCAGGACTTTCGATCAACAATTTTTCATGCTGGCACGAGGGCGAGCGTGGCTTTCATCGTTGGCGTGCTCGTTGGCGTCGCCTCTGGTCTGATTGTGAAATGGGCATTCGCGCCGGCTATCGGTTGGGTT
>NZ_JASJXJ010000030.1:0-29627 GCF_035018685.1 Cryobacterium sp. RTC2.1 | reverse complement strand
CCGTCTCGTGGGCTCGGAGATGTGTATAAGAGACAGGGTTACGCCAACGCACCCCAGTCCCACCCTCACTCGTTCTCTCACGCTCTCCTCTGTCGTAATCTTCGGCCTCGCCTATATGACGCCGATCATCGTGCTCGGGATCTTCGGCATCGTCGCCGAGGTCACCGGCGGCGCCACGCCCGCCGCCTACCTCGTGGCCCTCGTCGCGATGCTCTTCACCGCATCGAGCTATGGGCGGATGGCCGCCGCGTACCCGGTCGCGGGGTCGGCATACAGCTACGTGCGCCGCGCGATCGACTCCCGCGTCGGTTTCCTCGTCGGCTGGGCCGTCCTTCTCGACTATCTCTTCCTGCCGATGGTGATCTGGCTGATCGGTGGCGCGTACCTCGGCGCTCAATTCCCCGACGTGCCCGGGTGGATCTGGATCCTCGGGTTCATCCTCGCGACGACCGCGCTCAACATCATCGGGATCCGGGTGGCACAGAAGGCGAACTACATCCTGATGGCCTTCCAGGTGCTCGTGATCGTGCTCTTCGTGGCCCTCTCGATCGGCTCCGTCCTCACGAACTCCGGCCCGCTTGCCCTCTTCAGCTCCACGCCGTTCTTCAACGACACGGCGAGCCTCACCGGCATCTCCGCAGGGGCCGCGATCGCCGCATACTCCTTCCTCGGTTTCGACGCCGTCACGACGCTGACAGAGGAGACGATCAACCCGCGGAAGACCATGCCGCGCGCGATCATGCTCATCGCCCTGATCGGCGGAGCGATCTTCATCGTCGTGGCGTACACGACGACACTCGTCCAGCCGGGCGGCGTCTTCGAGAACGTGTCGTCCGCCGCCTTCGACATCGCTCTCACCATAGGCGGCAACGTGTTCGGCGCGATCTTCATCGCCGGGCTCGTGCTCGGCCAGTTCGCCTCCGGGCTCGCCGCCCAGGCCGGAGGAGCCCGTCTTCTCTACGCGATGGGCCGCGATGGCGTCCTCCCCCGCCGAATCTTCGGCACCATCAGCGAGCGCTACCGCACGCCCGTGATCAGCATCATCATCACAGGAGCCGTCGGCCTCATCGCCCTGTTCCTCGACGTGGCAACCTCGACATCGTTCATCAACTTCGGCGCCTTCACCGCGTTCACGTTCGTGAACCTCGCCGTGATCGCCTTCTTCATCCGCGAGCGCAGGGCCGGCCGGCACCACAACGTGTGGCTGTACGTGGTCGTGCCCGCGATCGGAGCCGTCATCGATGCATGGCTGCTCACCAAGCTCGACGTGAACGCGATCACGCTCGGCCTCACCTGGCTCGGCGTGGGCGTCGTCGTGCTCGCCATCCTGACCAGGGGCTTCCGGATTTCGCCGCCCGACCTGGCCTTCGAGGAGGCTGAAGAGGCCGTCCTCACCGAGCACTGACCCTGCGGGGCGTTACGACGAACGGCGGGGCTCCTCGGGTAGAGGAGCCCCGCCGTTCATGGTGCGGTGCGCGGTGCGTCGTGCGCGATGCGGTGGTTAGCGGGCGGCTTCGCCGTCGACGTAGTCGTCGTCGTTCGAGGCGTTCCACGCGAAGAGCTTGCGCAGCTCGCGGCCGGTGGCCTCGATCGGGTGCTCTTCGCCCTTCTTGCGGAGAGCGAGGAACTCGGGTGCTCCGGCGTCCTGGTCGGCGATGAAACGCTCGGCGAACGCGCCGCTCTGGATGTCGGCGAGAACGGCCTTCATGTTCTCCTTGACGTGCGGGTCGATCACGCGCGGGCCGGAGACGTAGTCGCCGTATTCCGCGGTGTCGGAGACGCTCCAGCGCTGCTTGGCGATGCCGCCCTCCCACATCAGGTCGACGATGAGCTTGAGCTCGTGCAGCACCTCGAAGTAGGCGACCTGCGGCTGGTAACCGGCCTCGGTCAGGGTCTCGAAGCCGTACTGGATGAGCTGCGAGACGCCGCCGCAGAGCACGGCCTGCTCGCCGAACAGGTCGGTCTCGGTCTCTTCGGTGAAGGTGGTCTTGATGCCGGCGGCACGGAGCCCGCCGATCGCCTTCGCGTAGCTGAGAGTCAGCGGCCAGGCATTGCCGGTCGCATCCTTCTCGACGGCGACGATGACGGGTACGCCACGGCCGGCCTCGAATTCGCGACGCACGGTGTGGCCGGGTCCCTTGGGGGCGACCATGACGACGTCGACGCCCTCCGGTGCGGTGATGTAGCCGAAGCGGATGTTGAACCCGTGTCCGAAGACGAGCGCCTTTCCGGCCGCGAGGTTCGGAAGCACGTCAGCGGCGTAGAGGTGACGCTGCACCTGGTCGGGCGCGAGGATGACGATGACGTCGGCCCACTTGGCTGCCTCGGCGGTGCTGAGGACGGTGAAGCCGACCTCTTCGGCCTTGGCCTTCGACTTCGAGCCATCCTTCAGGCCGATGACGACCTCGACACCCGAGTCGCGGAGGTTCTGGGCATGCGCGTGTCCCTGCGAGCCGTAACCGATGACGGCTACCTTCTTGCCCTGGATGATCGACAGGTCAGCGTCTTTGTCGTAGTAAATCTCAGACACGAGTGGTTATCTCCTAGTTGTTTGGTGAAGAAAGGTCGGTGAAGAAAGGGGGTGAGGGGCGGACGCTAGCTCTTGAACACGCGTTCGGTGATCGATTTGGACCCGCGGCCGATGGCGAGCAGTCCGGACTGTGCGATTTCCTTGATCCCGTAGGGCTCGAGCACGCGCAGCAGCGCCTGGGTCTTGCCGGAATCCCCGGTCACCTCGATCACGACGGAGTCAGGGGCGACGTCGACGACCCGCGCACGGAACAGCGTGACGGCTTCGAGCACCTGGGACCTCGTCGTGTTGTCCGCACGCACCTTGACCAGCAGGTGCTCGCGCTGCACGGACTGCGCGGGGTCGAGCTCGACGATCTTGATCACGTTGATCAGCTTGTTGAGCTGCTTCGTGACCTGCTCGAGCGGGAGGTCCTCGACGTCGACGAGGATGGTGATCCGCGACAGGCCGGGGATCTCGGTGTGGCCGACCGCGAGGCTTTCGATGTTGAAGCCGCGCCGGGCGAAGAGGCCGGCGACGCGGGTCAGCAGGCCGGGCTTGTCCTCGACGAGGAGGCTCAGGACATGGGAACTCATGGGCTTACTCCTCTCCCCAGGTCGGTGCGTGGTCTTTCGCGTACTGCACGTAACTGTTGCTGACGCCCTGGGGCACCATCGGCCAGACCATCGCATCGCGGCTCACGACGAAGTCGATCACGACCGGGCGGTCGTTCGTCGCGAGGGCGAGCTTGATCGCGTCGTCGACCTGGTCCGCGCTCGTGACGCGGATGCCGAGCGCACCATACGCCTCGGCGAGCTTCACGAAGTCGGGCACCATCGCCGAGCCGTGCCCGGTGTTCAGGTCGGTGAAGGAGTGCCGACCGTCGTAGAACAGGGTCTGCCACTGGCGCACCATGCCGAGCGAGGAGTTGTTGATGATCGCGACCTTGATGGGGATGTTGTTGATCGTGCAGGTCGCGAGTTCCTGGTTGGTCATCTGGAAGCATCCGTCACCGTCGATCGACCAGACCACCCGGTCGGGTTCTGCGACCTTGGCGCCCATCGCCGCGGGAACGGAGTAGCCCATCGTGCCGGCACCGCCCGAGTTGAGCCAGGAGTTGGGGCGCTCGTACTTGATGTACTGGGCCGCCCACATCTGGTGCTGGCCGACGCCGGCGGCGTAGACGCCCTCCGGCCCGGTCAGTTCACCGATGCGCTTGATCACGTACTGCGGGGCGAGCAGGCCGTCCGTCGGCTCGGAGTAGCCGAGCGGGAACTCCTCGCGGAGACCGTTCAGGTAGCTCCACCACTCGGTGAAGTCCGGGGTGGTGGTCTTGAGCACCGCGGAGAAGGCGACGGTCAGGTCGGCGAGCACGTCCTTGGCGTCTCCGACGATGGGCACGTCTGCGGTGCGGATCTTGGAGATTTCCGCGGGGTCGACGTCGACGTGCACGATCGTGGCGTGCGGCGCGAACTCGCTGACCTTCCCGGTGACCCGGTCGTCGAAGCGGGCGCCGAGCGCGATGATCAGGTCGGCCTCCTGCAGGGACAGCACGGCGGGAACGGTGCCGTGCATGCCCGGCATGCCGAGGTGCTGGTCGTGCGAGTCCGGGAAGGCGCCACGGGCCATCAGCGTCGTGACGACGGGCGTGCCGGTGAGTTCGGCGAAGGCGAGGAGCTCGGCGGATGCGCGGGCGCGGATGACGCCGCCGCCGACGTACAGCACGGGCTTCTTCGCATCGGCGAGCAACTGGGCTGCCGCCTGCACCTGCTTGCCGTGGGCCTTGGTGATCGGACGATAGCCGGGCAGGTCGATCTTCGGCGGCCAGATGAACGGCGCCGTCTTCTGCTGGGCGTCCTTGGTGATGTCGACGAGCACAGGGCCTGGCCGGCCGGTCGAGGCGATCAGGTAGGCGGATGCGATCGCACCGGGAACGTCTTCCGGGCGCTTGACGAGGAACGAGTGTTTCGTGATCGGCATCGTGATGCCGACGATGTCGGCCTCCTGGAAGGCATCCGTGCCCATCAGCGTCGAGAAGACCTGGCCGGTGATGCACAGGATCGGCACCGAGTCCATGTATGCGTCCGCGATCGCCGTGACGAGGTTCGTGGCGCCGGGGCCTGAGGTCGCGATGGCGACGCCGACGCGGTTGCTCGCCGAGGCGTAGCCCTCCGCAGCGTGGCCGGCGCCCTGCTCGTGGCGCACCAGGATGTGCCGGATGGCGTCCTGGGTCATCAGCTCGTCGTAGAGCGGGATGACGGCGCCGCCGGGCAGGCCGAAGACATCCGTCACGCCGAGCAGTTCGAGGGTGCGGATGATCGCACCGGAACCGGTGAGGAGTTCGGGCTCACCGGATGCTGCCGCGGCCGTCGCCGCGGCGGACGACGTGGCGGCCGAGGTCGGCGAGGGCGTGGGTGATGGCACGGGGTTCTGTTCCGCGGTCATTGATTCAGGTCCCTAAGGTCGAGTACGAATGGTGAGCGCTACCCCGTGACGGCGCCAACGGCCGCCGATTGCACGAGCTTCGTGTACTTGGCGAGCACGCCGCGGGTGTAGCGCGGAGGGAGAGGCGCCCAGCCGACTCGTCGGGCGTCGAGCTCTTCAGGGTCGACCAGTAGGTCGAGCGTGCGAGCTGCGATATCGACCCGTATGAGATCACCATCGCGCACGAAGGCGATCGGACCTGCGTCCACCGCTTCGGGTGCTATGTGGCCGATACACAGTCCGGTTGTGCCGCCTGAGAATCTGCCGTCCGTTAACAGTAGTACATCGGCACCGAGCCCGGCGCCCTTGATGGCCGCGGTGATCGAGAGCATCTCGCGCATGCCGGGGCCTCCCTTGGGGCCTTCGTAGCGGATGACGACGACGTCGCCCTTTTCGATGGTGCCCTCGGTGAGGGCGTCCATCGCCGCGCGCTCGCGCTCGAAGACGCGGGCGGGTCCGGTGAACACGTCACTGTCGAAGCCGGCGGTCTTGACGACAGCGCCCTCCGGCGCCATCGAGCCCTTGAGGATGGTGATGCCGCCGCTCTTGTGGATCGGGTTGTCGAGCGTGCGGAGCACCTCGCCGTCGAGGTCGGGCGGGTCGATCTCCGCGAGGTTCTCTGCGACGGTCTTCCCGGTGACGGTGAGGGCGTCCCCGTGGATGAGGCCGGCCTCGAGCAGGGCGCGCATCACGGCGGGCACCCCGCCGTGGCGGTCGACGTCGTTCATGACGTACTTGCCGAACGGCTTCAGATCGCCGATGTGCGGAACCATGTCGCCGATCACGTTGAAGTCGTCGAGGCTCAGTTCGACCTCGGCCTCGCGGGCGATGGCGAGCAGGTGCAGCACCACGTTCGTGGAGCCGCCGAAGGCCATGGCGACGGCGATCGCATTCTCGAAGGCCTTGCGGGTGAGGATGTCCCTGGCCGTGATGCCGAGGCGCAGGAGGTTGACGACGGCCTCGCCGGAGCGGTGCGCGTAGTAGTCGCGGCGGCGGTCGGCCGAGGCGGGGGACGCGGATCCCGGAAGGCTCATGCCGAGGGCTTCTGCGACGCTCGCCATGGTGTTCGCGGTGTACATGCCGCCGCAGGCACCCTCGCCGGGGGCGAAGGCGCACTCGATCCGCTTGGCGTCGGCCACGGACATCCGCCCGGCCTTGACGGCGCCGACGGCCTCGAACGAGTCGATGATGGTGATGTCTTTTTCGGTGCCGTCCGAGAGCTTGACCCAGCCGGGCGCGATCGAGCCCGCGTAGAGGAAGACACTCGCGAGATCGAGCCGGGCAGCGGCCATCAGCATGCCGGGCAGGGACTTGTCGCAGCCGGCGAGCAGCACGGAGCCGTCGAGGCGCTCGGCCTGCATGACGACCTCGACGGAGTCCGCGATGACCTCTCGGGAGACGAGGGAGAAGTGCATGCCCTCATGGCCCATCGAGATGCCGTCGGAGACGGAGATGGTGCCGAACTGCAGCGGATAGCCGCCACCGGAGTGCACGCCCTCCTTGGCCGCCTGCGCGAGGCGGTCGAGGGACAGGTTGCACGGTGTGATCTCGTTCCAGGAACTCGCGATGCCGATCTGGGGTTTGTCCCAGTCCGCGTCGCCCATCCCGACGGCACGGAGCATTCCGCGGGAGGTCGTGGCTTCGATTCCGTCGGTGACGTCGCGACTACGCGGTTTCAGATCGATCTCAGGCATGTAGTGATTCTAGAACCTGTGTTTCGGGAACTTTGCCGCAGGGTTACCGTTCGCTGGGAGTTCCGGGGGTTCCGGGAGCTGGGGCGGCCTCCCGGAGGTCGGCGATCAGCTGCAGCACGATCGGCACTTCCTCCGGTCCGCGCACCCGGTAGCCCGCGAGGGAGGTGCCTGCGCCGATCTTCAGTCCGAGGTCGCCGGGGTGCAGTGCGGTGAAGGCGTCTTCGTCCGTCACGTCGTCTCCGGCGTAGAACACCCGGTCGGCGCCCGTGTATGCACGGAGCCGTTCGAGCGCGTCACCCTTCGAGCTCGAGCGCACGGAGAATTCGAGCACATTCTTTCCCTCGCGCACGGTGAGGTCTGGCAGCACGGCGCCGAGCTGCACGCGGGCGTCGCGTTGCACGGCCTGGCCGGCCTGCGCGGTCGACTTGCGGGTGTGCAAGGCCAGGCCGGCGGGCTTCCGTTCGATCCATGCACCCGTCACGGATGCCGAGACCCGTTCGAGCACGCGGGCGAGCGTGTCGAGCTGGTCGAGTTCGTCCTGGTCGAGTCCGAGCTCTTCGCCCGGGGTGTCCAGCTGGACCTCGATGCCGTGTGAACCGGTCAGAAGCACCTCGACCTGCGGTTCGGCGACCTGGCGCAGGCTCGCGAGCGACCGGCCGGAGACGAGGGCGACACGCACGCCGTCGAGTCCGATCAGGCGTTCGACGGCCTCCCGGGTGCCGGCGACGGCACGCGAGTCCTGGGGGTTGTCGACGATCGGGGCGACGGTGCCGTCGAAGTCCAGCGCGATGAGCAGCGAGCCCGCGGAACTGAAGTCGCGGAGGGCGTGAGCGAGATCATCGGGAACGCCGGGCTGCACGGCGGCACCCTCCCGGAGTGTGCGGAGGAAGGACGACGACCAGGCGGCGACGTCGTTGTCGAACACCTTGCGGCGCAGGGCGCGCATCCGCCGCTGCCGTTCGGGGCGCGGCATCGCGATCGCACGCAGGATGGCTGCCTTCATGCCGTCGATGTCGTGCGGGTTGATCAGCACGGCCTGCTTGAGTTCGTCGGCCGCCCCGGCGAATTCGCTCAGGACGAGCACGCCGTCCTTGTCGTCGCGGACGGCGACGTATTCCTTCGCGACGAGGTTCATCCCGTCGCGGAGGGCGGTGACGAGCATGACGTCTGCGGCGAGGTACAGGGCGACCATTTCCTCGCGCGGGTAGCCGTGGTGGTGGTAGCTGATCGCGGTGTGGCTGATCGTCGAGTAGTCGCCGTTGATCCGGCCGACGGCGAGTTCGATCTCGTCGCGGAGGGCCATGTACGCTCCGACCCGTTCCCGGGACGGGCTCGCGACCTGCACGAGGGTGACGTCCTCGACGGAAATCGACCCGTCCTCGAGGAGCTCGCCGAAGGCCTTCAGCCGGTGGCCGATGCCCTTGGTGTAGTCGAGCCTGTCGACGCCGAGAATGATCGTCTTCGGGTTGCCGAGGTCCTCGCGGATGCGGCGCGCGCGGGCCTGGATCTCCGGACGTTTCGCGAGGTCGGCGTATGCGACGGCGTCGATCGAGATCGGGAAGTGCTTGGCGATCACCCGGCGGTGGTGTCCCCCGGCGCCTGGAACGTCGATCGCGACACCGCGGGTGGTGTATCCGAAGAGGCGACGGACCGCGCGGGAGAAGTTGCCGGCATCCGCCAGCCGCTGGAAGCCGATCAGGTCGGCGCCGAGCAGGCCGTCGAGGATCTGCTTACGCCACGGGAGCTGCGCATAGATGCCGTACGGCGGGAACGGTATGTGGTTGAAGAAGCCGATCACGAGGTCGGGGCGCATGTCCCTCAGCATCCGCGGCACGAGTTGCAGCTGGTAGTCGTGCACCCAGACGGTTGCACCGGCTGCCGCGGCCGCGGCGGCCGCTTCGGCGAACCGGCGGTTGACGCGCACGTACGCCTCCCACCATTCGCGGTGGAAGCTCGGCGGGGAGATCACGTCGTGGTAGAGCGGCCAGAGGGTGTCGTTGGAGAAGCCCTCGTAGTAGTCCTCGAGGTCGGCGTCGGTCAGTGAGACGGGAACGATGTTGATGCCGTCGTTTTCGAAGGGGGCGAACTCGCGGTCGGCGACGCCGGGCCAGCCGACCCACGCGCCGTCGGAGGAGCGCATCAGCGGCTCGAGGGCGGTGACGAGTCCGCCGGGTGAGGTCTTCCAGCTTTCGGTGCCGTCCTCGGCGACGACGAAGTCCACGGGCAGCCGGTTCGAGACAGCGACGAGGGCGTATGTCACCTTCGGCTCGGCGGCGGGCGTGTTAACGGCTTCAATCGAAATGGCTGGTCCGTTCCGGTACCTGCACGGCGCACGCACCTCGGTGAACTTCCAAGGATACCAGCAGCCCCGGCGGAGCCCCCTGACTATTCGGGCGCGCGACACCCGTTGTTCAGCAGTCGGGTTTACTCTGGCGCCAATGATTCGCATCGGCATGAGCACGACGTGCGCCTATCCGCTCTCGACGGAGCACGCCTTCCGGCTCGCGAAACTCGCGGGCTACGACGGCATCGAAATCATGGTCTCCCGCGACGACGTCACCCAGGATGCCGCTGCGCTCCTGGCCCTGTCGCGGAAATACAAGCTGCCGATCTTCTCGATCCACGCTCCCGTGCTCCTGCTCACGCATTTCGTCTGGGGTCGGGACCCACTCGTGAAGCTCGAACGCTCGGCGGCGCTCGCGGCCGAGGTCGGGGCGCGAACCGTCGTGGTGCATCCGCCGTTTCGCTGGCAGGCCGACTTCGCCGTCACGTTCCTCGACTCCGTGCGCGAGATCAGCGCGGACAGCGGCATCGAGATCGCGGTCGAGAACATGTTCCCGTGGAAGTTCGGCGGCCGGGGCATGAAGGCGTACTCCCCCGGCTGGGACACCACCCGGATGGACTGCGACGCCGTCACGCTCGACTTCTCGCACTGCGCCCTGAGCGGGCTCGACAGTCTCGCGATGGCGACGGAGCTCGGCGACCGTCTCCGGCATGTGCATCTCTGCGACGGCTCCGGCTCCCTCGACGAGGGCAAAGTCTTCGACGAGCACCTGCTGCCCGGCCGTGGCAGCGAGCCGGTCGCCGAGGTGCTCAACCTGCTCGCGCGCACCGGCTGGGACGGCCGGATCGTCGCGGAGGTCAACACCCGCAAGGCGCGCACCGAGCAGGAACGCCTCGTGCTGCTCGTGGAGACCCTCGCGTTCGCGCGCTTGCACACCGCCCAGCGCCGGGTGCGCCGCGCCCCGCGGTCGCCCCGCGCCCACGAGTCCCTGCGCCCCGGACAGCAGCACTAGCCCCGTCCCCACGCGCGAAAGCGGGTGAATCGTCGGTCTGGTCCGCTCAAACCGACGTTTCACCCGCTCTCGCGGAAGGAGCTCGTGCGTCAGCCGCGGGCGAGGGCCAGGGCGAAGGAGCGCGGGCCGCGCTTGGCGGCAACGGCCCAGAACGTCAGGCCGATGCTGACCACCGCGAAGAGCAGCAGGATGCCCACGGCATTGAGCGCACCTGCTCCCCCTCCGGAGACGATCCCCTGCATGCCGCTCACGGCCCAGGTGAGCGGCAGGAACGGGCTGATCGCCTGGAACGGCGCCGAGACGAGCTCGATCGGGTACAGTCCGCCGACCGCAGTGAGCTGCAGGGCGAGGAGCACGAGGGACACCACGATGCCGACCCGTCCGAACGCCACGGTGAGGAACTGGTGCACCGCGACGAAGACGAACGCGAGGAAGACCGCGAAGCCGAGTGTCGCCGGGAGCAGGGTCCAGGTCACGCCGAGCGAGGCGTGCAGCAGCGCGACGACGACGACCGCCTGGGCTGCGGCAAGGCCGAACGCCCGGCCGAAGCCACGCGAGACAAGGCGCCCTGTTGAGGCGGTCGAAGCGAGAGCGGTGCTTGTCACCGGGCGCATCACGAGGAAGATCGCGAGCGCGCCGATCCAGAGCCCCACCGGCACGAAGACCATCCCGAGGAGCGGGCCGATCGTCGCGATCGGGTTGTCGCGGCTCGTGGTGATGGCGACGGGCTCGGAAACGACCGAAGCCGACTGCGCAGGGTCGTCCTGGTTCAGCTTCTTCGCGCTCTCGGCTCCGGACGCGAGCCCGGTCGCGAGCTGGCTCGCGCCCGTCTCGAGCTGGTGCACCCCGGTGGCCGCGGCCGCGGTCCCCGTCGCGAGTTGGGAGACGCCGCTCGAGAGGCTCGAGACGCCGGAGGCGAGGCCGGTCGCGCCCGTCCGCAGCGATGCCGAACCTGCTGCGAGCTTCGCGGCCCCTGTCGCGCTCTGCGCCACGCCGCCCTGCACCCCGGTGAGGGCGGATGTCGTCTGCTGGCTGAGTCCGGCGCCCTGCGTCGAGAGGGTGTCGAGTCCGCCCTGGAACTGGGTCAGTCCGGCCTGGTACGTGTCGAGTCCGGCCTGGTACTGGGCGATGTAGGCGTCGGCGTTTGCGGGGTCAGCCTTGATCGCCGCGGCGACCCCGGCGAACTGGCCGGCCAGCGTCGTGAAGCCCGCCGAGACCTTGGTGAACCCGGTTGCCGCCTGCGTGACTCCCCCGGTGTACTGGGCGACGCCACTGCTGAGGGCGCTGAGACCTGCCGTGCCGGTGTTGAGTTTGCCGAGGCCCGCACTGAGCGCATCCACCCCGTTCGTGTACGCGGTAACCCCGGTCGCGAAGCTCGACGCTCCTGTCGAGGCGGACGCCGCCCCGGTTGCAGCGGAGGCCGCGCCCCCGGAGAGGGAATCGAGGCCGGTGGCCACTCCGGTGACGCCCGTCGAGACCTGGCCGGCGCCATCCGCTGCCGTCGTCAGCGAGCCGCCGAGCGTTGACAGGCCGGAATACAGGCCGCTCAGGTACTGGGTCGTGATCTGCCGGCCGAAGACGCCCGTCATCGCGGAGCCGACCGTCCCTGCGACGGTTCCGGCGAGATAGGAATGCGCGTCATCGGTGCGGATGGCGAGCTCGGCCTGGGTCGGCGCTGCGGTGCCGATCGAGGTGATCGACTTGGAGAAGTCTGCGGGGATGGTGAGCACCGCGTATGCCTTGCCGGAGGCGAGTGCCGCCGCAGCGTCCGCGGAATTGGAGATCGTCCAGGCGAACCCGGTCGACGCCGTCCGCGACGAGGCCGGCGCGGTGAGCTCGGTCACGAGCAGGCGCCCGGCGAGCACGGTCTGCTTCGTGCCGTCCGCGGCCGTCGTCGTCACGAAGGTGTCGTTGTTGACGACGATCGCCGGCAGGGTGTCGAGCCGCTGGTCGGCGGTCGCGAGCGCGCCGGCGAAGACGCCTGCGACCGCAAGGGGTACCACGATCAGTCCGGCGAGTACGGCGCCGAAGGTCCAGCGGCGCTGTCCCGGCGTGCGGCTGAAGAGTCGTTCGAGCGTGGTGCTCATCGCAGTGCGGCCTTTCCATCCAGGGCGTCGGCGCCGAAGACGGCGTCGCGGGGGTCGAGGGTGTCGGTTGGCCGGGTCGCATGACGCGGCTCCGGGTCGAGCGGTGGGTATCCGCCGAGAGCTCCGCGGGCGGTGGGACCCGCCGTTTCGACGGGCTCGAGCGTTTCGAGGTCGACGACGAGCACGGCCCGGCCGGCTGCGGCGAGCGGATGCTGCGACGCCGCCGCGATGATGAGCGTGGTGTCTGCGGGGGCGAGCGTCGCAACCACGACACCGATGCTGAGTCCTGCGGGATCGGCGGGGAGTCCTTCACCCAGGTCGATGACGACGACGCCAGGACGCTCGGCGAGCGCCGCCGCGACGAGGACCGCGGCACGGGACACGGCGGAGAGGGAGGACACCGGGGTGTCCGCGGTGAGGGGTGCGACCGGGGCACGGTCGTCGGCGATGGCACGGTTGATCCGTCCGATCCAGGCGTCGAGCTGACCGCGCCGGCTGCGGGAGCGGAACCGTGGCTGGGTGAGGTCGAGTCGCTCGGCGAGCAGTTCGCCGATGGTCAGGCCGTTGTCGCGGCTGTCGCCGACATCGGCGAGCGCGACGACGCGCAAGGCGCGGCCGCGTTCGGAGGGCAGCGGGTAGCTGAGCACCTGGAGCCGGCCGGAGACCGGGTCGAGACGGCCGGCGAGCGTCGCGGCGACGACCCGGCGATGGGCGGTGGTCCCCGTGAGGACCAGTACCGATCCGGTCGGCACGGAGACGGTGAGCGGGCCGATCGTGCTGCCCGGCAGGCCGAAGACGGCCTGGTCCGCCGTGATGGCGCCGTCCTGGGCCTTCGCCCAGTGGCTGTCGAGCATGTGGTGTCGAAGTCCCTCGCCCTCGATGTCGACGTTGGGGAGCAGTCGGTCGAGCCAGCGCGGCAGCCACCACGCCGCCCGGCCTGCGAGGGCCATCGCTGCGGGCACGAGGGTCATCCGCACCAGGAAGGCGTCGAGGAACACGCCGACGGCCAGGGCGAATGCGATGCCCTTGATCGCCCCGGTGCCGTCGGGTACGAAGGCGAAGAAGACGAAGAACATGATGAGTGCCGCTGCCGTGACAACGCGGGCGGCGTGTGCGAATCCGTAGACGACGGCCTGGCGCGGGTCGTTGTTCTTGACGTACTCCTCACGCATGCCGGAGACGAGGAAGACCTCGTAGTCCATGGCCAGTCCGAAGAGCACGGCCATCAGCAGGATCGGCAGGAAGCTCAGGATCGGACCGGGCGTGCTCACCCCGAGCAGGTCGGCGAACCATCCCCACTGGAAGATCGCGACGGTCGCACCGATCGAGGCGAAGACGGAGAGCAGGAACCCGACCGCGGCCTTCACCGGAACGAAGACGGAACGGAACACCATCGTCAGCAGGATGATCGAGAGCCCGACGACGATGAGCGCGAACGGGATGAGGGCGTTGCTGAGCCGGTTCGAGATGTCGATCGACACGGCCGTCGCTCCCGTCACCGTGACGGGAGTCCCGAGTTCGGAGTCGATCCCCGGCGCGAGGTCGCGGATGGCCTGGACGAGATCCTTGGTCTTGGGGTCGTTCGGCGCGCTGTTCGGCATCACCTGGATGATCGCGGTGTCGACGGTGGCGTTCGGGGTGCCCTTGCCGACGAAGGCGACGTCGGGCAGGGTACGCAGCTTGGCGCTGATCGTCTCGAGGTCAGGGAAGATGTTCGTGGTCTGGGTGATGTCGACGACCACGATGAGCGGGCCGTTGTAGCCGGGACCGAAGCCCTCCTCGATCATGGTGAACGCCTTGTGCTGGGTCGAGTCGACCGGCTCGGACGCTCCGTCCGGCAGGTTGAGGTCGAGGCTGAGCGCGGGGATCGCGAGGGTGCCGAGGATTCCGACGACGAGGATGACGGCGACGATCGGCGCCTTCATCACGAGGCCCACCCAGCGGCGGCCCATCGTGGGCCTGCCCGTGTCCGGCATGGTCGCCCGGTTGTGGGCGCGCCCGCCGGGTTTCGGGGTGAGGCGGCCCTTGGCGAGGCCGAGAATCGCGGGCAGGAGGGTGATCGCGACGAGGATGGCGATGAAGACGGCGACCGCGGCTCCCACACCCATCACGCTCAGGAACGGGATTCCGACGACGAGCAGTCCGAGCAGGGCGATGATGACGGTGAGCCCGGCGAAGACGACCGCGCTCCCGGCGGTGGCCACGCTCGTCGATGCCGATTCGTGCGGCTCGACGCCCCTGGCGAGCTGGGTCCGGTGCCTGGACAGGATGAACAGTGAGTAGTCGATGCCGACGGCGAGCCCGAGCATCATTGCGAGCATCGGTGCGGTGCTCGAGACGGGCACGAACGCGGAGATCGCGGTGATACCGCCGATCGCAACGCCGACGCCGATGAGCGCCATCAGCAGGGGCATCCCAGCCGAGGCGAGCGACCCGAAGGTGATCAGCAGCACGACCCCGGCGAAGAGGAGGCCGAAGACCTCGGTGATGGTGATGCCGAAGGTGTTGGACGAGAAGACCTGGCCGCCGAAGGCGACCTCGAGACCGGCCTTCTCCGCGATCGCGGCCGTCGCCGTGACGGCGTTGAGGGTAGCGTCCGTCACATCCGCGGATGGACCGTCGAGTTGAACGACGCTGCGCGCGGTGGCCTCGTCCGTCGAGATGGCGCTCGAGGCGTAGTCGGAATACGGGGTGATCACGGACACGACGCCGGGAACGGCCTCGAGTTCGGTCGCCATGTCGGTGATGGCCGTCTTGTACGGCTCCGTGTTGACGGATGCCCCGTCCGGCGTCCTGTAGACGACCTGCACCGAGGCTCCGGCCGCCTGGGGGAAGACGGCGGCGAGCTGGTCGATCGCGTCCTGCGATTCGGTGCCTGGGATCGCGAAGGACTCGGCGGTCTTGCCGCCGAGCGCGATGCCGCCGCCGAGGATCCCGACGAGGAGGAGTGCCCAGACGCCGATGACGAGCCACGCGCGCTTGTAGGCGAAGTGGCCGATCCGATACAGAAGGGTTGCCATTGTGATTACTTCCTGGGCTGGGTGGTGCGGACGGCGACGGGGGCGAGGAGCTCGGAGAGGAGGGTGATGAGGGCGGGCCGGAGATCGTCGGTCGGCGTGATGTCCTCGTCGAAGAACGTCAGGCCGGCGACGAGGGAGTACGCGGCGCCGCCGAGCGCGACACCGAAGCGCATCCGGTCGATGGTCGTGGCGTGCTCCTGGCAGAGGGCGTCGCCGAGGCGCACGATCAGGGCCCTGGCCCGATCGATCACGGCGATGCCCTTGAGGGACTGGGCCTGGTTGATCAGGACATGCACTTCGAGCCGGTACTGGAGCAGGAAGTCGACGAAGTCCTCGATGAACCGGTGCCGCGAGGCCGCGTTCTCCGAGGTCGACGTGAACCCGCCGAGGATGGCCTCGAGGCGTTCGATGGCCGGGGTCAGCACCTCGCCGAGGAGGGCGTCCTTCGAGGCGAAATGGTAGAGCACACTCGATTTCGAGTACCCGGCGGATGCTGCGATCTGCTGCAGGGAGGTACCGGCGAACCCGACGGCAGCGAACTGCTGGAGCGCCATGACCCGCAGTTCGGCTCCCGCGCCGGGGCGGACGGTCGCGGTCGCGGTCGCGGCCGCTGCGGGGACGAGGTCTTCCGGTTCGATCTGCACTGGACTACCTTACCTGACCGATCGGTCAGTTCCTGCACGGTCGGTCAGTTTGTTCACCCGACGGAAACATGCCGGATGCCTGGGACCGGGCGGCACACGACCCGGTCCCGATCCGGGTACCGTGGTCCTCGGAGGACCCATGCGAAAATTCATCTTCAGCAGCGCGATGCTCGGCGTCGTCGCCGGCGGTTGGAACATCCTGCAGGCCACCCGGCGCGGACCGCGCGACTGGCGATTGCTGCTCATGTGGATCGGCTGGGCGCTGAGCGCAGCCGTCGCCATTGGCACCATCGTCAAAGATGCCGATGAACGGCAAATCGACAGCTAGAAAGCCCCGGTTTCCCTCCCGGACTCGCGATTGACCGGCGTGTCCGCGGTTCAATCATGCCCGGGGCCGCCACACTGATAGCAGAAAGAGCTTTCGATCGAAAGGGGCTCCCGATGTTTGGTCGACGACGTCGTGCCGCGCCTGCTATTCCGGTACCGGTGCTGCCCACCCCCGAGCTCAGCGACGACGAGGTGTTCGACCTCTTCCACGGCGAGCTGTCGCGGCTGATCGGCGAGCAGGGACTCTGGACCCTCGTTCCGCGCAGCCCCGCGGACACCGACGTGATCTTCCACGGCCTCAAGGCCCGCCAGGTGGCCGCCTCCCTGACATCCGCGCTCCGCAGCGCCACCTCGGAACTGCGCGGCGAGTCCGTCGGTGAACCGGCGGCACTGTCGTTCACCCCCGCCCCCATCACCGTCTGGGCCGAACCGGATGCAGCGGCCCGCAAGCCGACTGCCCCGCAGGCGGAACGTTTCGTCTCGGCCGTGCCGCTCCCGGGGTACACCGCTGTCGAACCCGCAGAACGCGCCCGCCTCGTCGCCTGAGGATTTCCTCCGGGTCCCGGCCCGGGCATCCGCTCACGGCCGGAGGACGCCCGCGCGGTGACAGGATGTCTGCATGCCCCTGAACATCGAGGATTACGCCCTGATCGGCGATTGCCATTCAGCGGCCCTCGTCGGCAGTGACGGAAGCATCGACTGGCTCTGCCTGCCGCGCTTCGACTCCGCGTCCATGTTCGGCGCGCTCCTCGGCACCGAGGACCACGGGCGCTGGCTGCTCGCCCCGGCAGACCCCGCTGCAACGAGCACGCGCAACTATGTCGACGGCACCTTCATCCTGGCCCAGGTCTGGACGACCCCGACCGGACGTGTCGAGGTCCTCGACTTCATGCCGCACGGTGACGGCCGGCCGGACGTGCTCCGCCGGGTGCGCGGCCTGGCCGGTGCCGTTGAGATGACCGAGGAACTGCGCATCCGTTTCGGCTATGCAGTGAGCATTCCCTGGGTGCGCCAGGTCCACCAGGACGGCGAGACCGTGCTGCTCGCCGTCGCGGGGCCAGACGCCATCGCCGTGCGCGGCCCGGAACTGACCGCCGCCGATCACCGGCACACGGCCACATTCACGGTCGCGGCGGGAGAGGTCGTCGACCTGCAGCTCGCCTGGCATCCCTCGCACCGGCCGCCGCCCGCCCGGATCGACGTCGACGCCGCCCTGGCTGCGACGACCGCCTGGTGGACAGACTGGGCGCGCTCGTGCACCCACGACGGTCCATACCGGGACGAAGTCGTGCGCTCCATGCTCGTGCTGCGGGCGCTCACCCACGAGGAAACCGGCGGCATCGTCGCGGCGGCGACGACCTCGCTGCCCGAATTCCGCGGCGGCCACCGCAACTGGGACTACCGCTACGTCTGGCTCCGCGACGCGGCGCTCGCCCTCAGCGTGCTGCTCGCGCACGGGTACGCCGAGGAGGCCCAGAACTGGCGCGGCTGGCTGTTGCGCGCGATCGCCGGCGACCCGGACGACGTGCAGATCATGTACGGCCTCGCCGGCGAACGCTACCTGCCGGAACGCGAGCTCCCGAGCCTGCCCGGGTACCGCGGGTCCAGCCCCGTGCGGGTCGGCAACGGCGCCGTCGACCAGTTCCAGGCCGACGTCATCGGCGAGGTCATGGTGGCACTGCACGCCGCGCGCCACAGCGGCCTCACCGAGGGCGAATTCTCCTGGCCGCTGCAGCGCGCCCTGATCGGGTCCCTCGAACGAACCTGGTCCCGGCCGGACCAGGGTATCTGGGAGGTGCGCGGTCCGGCCCGCGAATTCACCCACTCCCGCGTGATGGTCTGGGCTGCCTTCGACCGGATGGTGCGGGGCTGTACCGAATTCGGCCTCGACGGCCCCGTCGAACGCTGGACCGCCCTCAGGGACGAGATCCGCAGCGACATCGAGCAGCGGGGCTTCAACGCCGAACTCGGCACATACACCCAGTACTTCGGCGGCACGGAGGTCGACGCCTCCCTGCTCGTGCTTCCCCAGGTGGGCTTCCATGATCCGACGGATGCCCGGATGCTCGGCACGGTCGCCGCGATCGAGGCCGACCTGTTGCGGGACGGCCTGGTGCTGCGCTACCGCACGGAGGTTCCTGTCGACGGACTGGCCGGTGGCGAGCATCCGTTTCTCGCCTGTTCCTTCTGGCTCGTGGAGCAGTACGCGAACTCCGGACGGGGTGAAGACGCCCGGGCCCTGATGGACCGGCTCGTCGGATTCGCCAACGACGTGGGCCTGTTGAGCGAGGAGTACGACGTCGGCGCGGGCCGCCAGGCCGGCAATACACCGCAGGCGCTCAGCCACCTCGCCCTCGTGCGTGCCGCCGATGCGATCACGGCGATGGAGGATCGGGCAGCCCGGCTCGCCGGGACGGGCAACGACGCCGCCACTGTGGCCGTCCCCGGCGCCGGCGGATAGAGATCCGCCGGATTCTTTGTAGGTCTCCTCTGGAAACCGCCCCCGCGCTGCTCGTACATTGAAAACCATGACCGCCAGAACCCTGACCGTGCGCGACCTCGCGCAGATCGCCATCTTCGCCGCGCTGATCGCGGCGCTCGGCGTCCCCGGACCTCTCTCCCTCGGCGTGATCGCGGTGCCGATCACCCTGCAGACCCTCGGCGTGATGCTCGCCGGCGCGGTCCTCGGGGCCCGCAAGGGCTTCTTCGCCGTACTGCTCTTCCTCGCCCTCACGGCCGCAGGGCTGCCGCTGCTCGCCGGCGGCCGTGGCGGCCTCGCCTGGTTCACGACCTCGCCGTCCGCTGGCTATCTCTACGGCTGGCTCCTCGGCGTACTCGTGATCGGGTATCTCACCAGCCGGCTGCTCCCGAAATACCCGTTCTGGCCCGCCCTCGGCGCGACCGTGCTCGGCGGCATCGTCATGATCTACGCCATCGGCGTTCCCGTCACGGCGTTCACCCTGCACCTCCCGATCTGGGGCGCCCTGGTCGACGCCTCGAAATTCCTGCCCGGAGACGCGATCAAGGCCGTGGTCACGGTGCTCGTCGCCCGGCAGGTGCACCGCGCATACCCGGGGCTCATCCCCCGCCGCCGCGCAGTCACCGCGTCGTCCGCAACCTCGACCCCGACCTCGACCTCGACCGCGACCCCGACCCCGGCCCGGGCCTCGGACGAGTAGGCCACCGTGAGCACGATCGTCTTCGACGGAGTGTCGCACTCCTTCGGCGACCGCAGCGTGCTCCGCGACCTGAGCCTCACCCTCACCGAACGCCGCATCGGGATCGTCGGCGCGAACGGCTCGGGCAAATCCACCCTCGTCCGCCTGATCAACGGGCTCATCACACCGGATGCCGGGACTGTCACGGTCGACGGGCTCCTCGTCGCGAAGAACGCGCGCGAAGTACGGCGCAGGGTCGGCTTCATCTTCACCAATCCTGACAACCAGATCGTGATGCCCACCGTCGAGGAAGACGTCGCGTTCAGCCTCCGCAAACGCGGACTGGGCGCCGCCGAGATCGCCGGCCGTACCCAGGCGGCACTCGACCGCTTCGGGCTCAGCGCCCACGCCGCCCATCCGGCGCATCGGCTCTCCGGTGGCCAGAAGCAGTTGCTCGCCCTCGCCGCCGTCCTCGTCGGCGAGCCGCAGGTCGTCGTGGCCGACGAGCCGACAACGCTCCTGGACGCCCGCAATTCCCGGCGCATCGCCGACCTCTTCCGGGCCATGACCCAGCAGGTGATCGTGGTCACCCATCAGCTCGACCTGCTCGAAGACTTCGACAGGGTGATCTGCATCGAGGACGGCACGGTCGTCGCGGACGGCGCACCGGCCGTGGCCATCGATGCGTACCGGGCATTGCTGGCATGATCGGCCTCTACTCCCCCGGGCATTCACTCCTCCACCGGGCGCCGACCCTGCTCAAGCTCGCCGTCCTGTCGGCCGGGGTGCTCTGGGTCGGCATTCTCGGCGAGCCGTGGCAGCTCCTGGTCGCTCTCGGCATCATCGCCGGCCTGTATCCCGTGGCCGGCGTGCCTCCGCGCGCAGCCTGGCAGCAGATCGGTCCGATCCTGTGGATCCTCCTGATCGCCGTGCCGATCCAGGCGCTCCTGTCTGGCTGGGTGCCGGCGGCGCTCATGGCCGGGCGGCTGCTCGCGGCCGTCGCCCTCGCAGCGCTCTTCACGCTCACGACCACCGTCACGGCGGTCCTCGAGGGGTTCCAGCGGCTGCTCCGCCCCTTCGATCGCTGGGTCGATGCCGACAGGGTCGGACTGCTCGTTGCGATCACTCTGCGCTGCATCCCCCTCGTCGCCGAGATCGTCACCGAGGTACTCGAGGCACGCAGGGCCCGCGGCACCCAGGGTTCCCTGCTCGCGCTCGCGGTGCCGGTCGTCGTGCGCTCCCTGTACGCAGCGGATGCGATCGGTGAGGCCCTCGTCGCGCGCGGCCTCGACGACTGATCGCACCCGTCTGACACCCGTTCTGGGTGCTTCTCCGGCACGAACGAGCCTCGACAGGCCCACCCTCCGGGACCACACTGAGAGCATCTGAACCGTCGTTTCCGACTGGAGGCCGCTCGTGAGCGCGCTCGTTGTCTTCGATTCCAACTACGGCACCACCGAATCCGTTGCAGGGGCCATCGCGGATGCGATCGGCGGCAGTGCGGTGTCCGTTTCGACCATCAGCCCGGACAGCCTGACCGGAGTGGATCTCCTCGTCGTCGGCTGCCCGATCAACGGCTGGCGTCCGTCACCGCGGATGCAGGCCTTCCTCGACCAGTTGAACCCCGGCACCCTGCGCGGCATCCAGGCTGCCGCCTTCGACACCCGGGTCCACTCGCCCCTGCACGGGGATGCCGCAGGAAGGGTGACCCGCAGGCTCAAGTCCGCAGGGGCCCACATCCTGACCCGGCCGACGGGGTTCATCGTCGACGGCAAGACCGGACCGCTCGCCGACGGGGAGCTCGACCGGGCACGACAGTGGGGCGACTCGATCGTCGCCGCCCTCGCCTCCTGATCCGTTTCCTGATCGGCCCCTGATCAGCCTCCGTCAGGATCCGCCTGCGTCGTGAGGCTATTTCCGCCCGGCCCTGGCACGTCGGCGCCGCGAGGCCGACCGTCGCCTGGCGACGACCGCTCCCGGTTCCACGACGCTGAAGCGTGCCGCGCGCCGGGCAAGGTGGTGGCTCGAGACCCGCTGACGGGTGGCCGTCGGCTGCTGCGCGGGGCGGCTGAAGAACCACTGCTTGGCGAACTCGACCAGGACGAGGTACAGCACGGTCATCCCGGCCAGGGCGAGGAAGAACGGCAGCGGCAGCGGGTCGAAGCCGAGGACTCCGGCGAGCGGAGAAAACGGCAGGTACATGCCGATCGCGACAACGGAGAACGCCGAGATGGTGAGCCCTCGAGAGGCCCGGCTGCGCAGGAACGGCACCCGTCTGGTGCGGATCGCGAAAATAATGAGCGTCTGCGTGGCCAGCGATTCGATGAACCACCCGGCCCGGAACTCTCCGGGCGCGGCCTGGAAGACCAGGAGCATCAGCGCGAAGGTCGCGAAGTCGAAGAGCGAGCTGATCGGGCCGAACAGGAACATGAAGCGCCGGATGTACCCGATGTCCCAGTGCGAGGGCGCGAGCAGCTGCTCCTTGTCGACCCTGTCGCCGGGAATGGCGAGCTGGCCGGCGTCGTACAGGAGGTTGTTCAGCAGGATCTGCCCCGGCAGCATCGGCAGGAAGCTGAGCACGACGGATGCCGTCGCCGCGCTGAACATGTTGCCGAAATTGCTCGAGGTGCCCATCAGCACGTACTTGATCGTGTTCGCGAAGATCCGTCGACCTTCCATCACCCCGTCTGCCAGCACTCCGAGGTCTTTGTCGAGCAGCACGACATCCGCGGCGTCCTTGGCGACATCCGTTGCGCTGTCCACCGAGATCCCGATGTCGGCTCCGTGCAGGGCGAGGGCGTCGTTGACGCCGTCGCCGAGGAAACCGACGGCACGCCCGTTCGCCCGCAGGGCGTGGATGAGCCGGGACTTCTGCTCCGGGGACACCCGGGCGAAGATGCTCGCTTCCTCCGCCCGGACCGCGAGTTCGGCATCCGTGAGGGCGTCGATCTCCCCGCCCGTCAGGGTGCCTCCCGACTCGAGGCCGAGGTCGCCGCACACCTTCTCCGCGACCCGGGCGTTGTCCCCCGTCGCGATCTTCACGGAGATGCCCAGGGTCTCGAGCCGCTTCAGTGAGGCCCGCGCGCTCTGTTTCGGGCGGTCGAGGAAGATGAGGAACCCGGCGAGCGTGAGGTCGTTCTCATCGGCCGGGCTGATGTCCGTGAGCCCGGAGCCGGTCCGGGTCGCCACCGCGACGACGCGGCTGCCCTTCGCGTATTGCTGGTCGAGCAGGTGCCGGGCGGCCGGTGCCACGTCGCGGCAGACCCGGAGCACATCCTCGGGCGATCCCTTGGTGACGAGGGTGAGCGTCCCTGCCGGGTCTCGCACGAGCACGCTTGTCATCCGGCGCTCATGGTCGAATGGGATCACGTCGAGCCGGGTGTACTCGGACACCTGCGAGGCCGGGCCCTCCGGTGCGGCCCAGACGGCCACATCGAGCGGGTTCTGGCCGACCGTCGACACCGTGCCCGTCGAGTAGTCGACCTCGGTCGCGAGCAGCCCGAACCGGAGGACGTCACCCGCGTCCACGTGCGGGGCCGCAGGGAGCGCCGTCGTGAACGAGATCTTCCCCTCGGTCAGGGTTCCCGTCTTGTCCGTGACGAGCACGTCCATGTCTCCGAGGTCCTCGATCGAGACCAGGCGCTTGACCAGCACCTTGCGCTTCGCGAGCTCCCTGGTTCCGGTGGCGAGGCTCGTAGACACGACGGCGGGCAGGAGCTGGGGCGTGATCCCGACCGCGATCGCGAGCGAGAACAGCAGGGACTCGAGCAGGGGGCGCTGGAGAAGCAGGTTTGCGACGAAGATGAGCGTCGTCAGCCCGATGGCCACCTGGAGCAGCAGCAGCGAGAAACGCCGCAGGCCGAGCTCGAACTCGGTCTGCGGCTGCCGGGTGCCGAGGCCGAGCGCAATGCGCCCGAATTCGGCGTGGGCGCCCGTGTAGACGACCACGCCGACGCAGCTTCCGGACTGGATGACCGTGCCCATCAGCACGCAGGAGTTCAGGTCGCCGAGCGCCGCTCCGGCGGGGATGGGTTCCGGCGACTTGTCAACCGGCAGTGATTCCCCGGTCAGGATGCTCTCGTCGCAGAGCAGGTCCTCACACGAGAGCAGGCGGATGTCGGCGGGGACGACGGCGCCGAGGGACAGGTGGAGGATGTCGCCGGGAACGATGTCGACGACATCGATCTCGACCAGGGACCCGTCCCTGACGGCGACGGCCTTGTGCGTCACCCGCGAATGCAGCGCCTCGGCGGCGAGCTCGGCCCGGTACTCATTGCTGAAGCCGAGCCCGACGCTCGCCAGGAGGATGACGCCGATCACGATGGAGTTGGTGACGTCCCCGAGGAGAAGCGACAGGGCGGCGGTCACGATCAGGAGGATGAGGATGGGACTGCGCAGTTGCCTGCCGAGCACGGACAGGGGACCTGCCTTGTGCGTGCGCACCGCATTGGGTCCGGTCGAGGCGAGCCGACGAGCTGCCTCGACGCCGGTCAGGCCCGCAGCCGTTGACCCGAGTCGGCTCAGCACCTCACCGGCGCTGCTGCTCGCGAAGTCCGCGAGCGTCGTCGCCTCGGGAGGCTCCGGGTTCAGCCTCGCGGTTTCCTTCGACGTGAGGTCGGGCATCTCCGTCATCTTCTTCTCGGTCCCCCGGTCAGGCGCCTCCGGCGGCGCTGATTCCGAGACTATCCCTCCCCGGCGAGAACACGGATGCGCGACGGCGAGCCCGCCCTCGAAGGGGGCGGGCCCGGCGCCGCGCACCAGGTGGGGCCTGGGTCAGTGCCTGGCGTCTTCGAGCACCGCAGACTGCGCAGCCCGTTCTGCCGCGACGGACCGCTCCGCGGGGGTGGGATCGATGGTGTGCGCCATCATCGTGGTCTCGTCGAACGGCTCCAGTCGGTCGAGGACCCGGTCGACCTGGGCCCTGTCGATCTCCCGGGTCCAGGAGCCGATCAGAACGGTGGCCACGGCATTGCCGGTGAAGTTCGTGAGTGCGCGGGCCTCCGACATGAACCGGTCGATGCCGACGATGAAGCCGACACCGCCGAGCAGCTGCGGGGCGTGGGCCTGCAGCCCCGCAGCGAGGGTCGCGAGGCCGGCACCTGACACACCGGCGGCTCCCTTCGACGCGATGATCATGAACACGAGCAGGCCGATCTGCTCGCCGAGGGCGAGGGGCTGGCCCATTGCTGTGGCGATGAAGAGGGAGGCCATGGTCAGGTAGATGGCGGTGCCGTCGAGGTTGAACGAGTACCCCGTCGGCACGGTGACGCCGACGACCGGCTTCGAGACACCGAGGTGCTCCATCTTGGCGATCAGCCGCGGCAGCGCCGCCTCAGACGACGACGTCGAGAAGATCAAGAGGTATTCCCGGCCGAGGTAGCGCATCAGCTTGAAGATGCTCACGCCGGTGGAAATCTTCAGCAGCCCGCCGAGGATGACGACGATGAAGAGGATGCAGGTGAGGTAGAAGGCGCCCATCAGGGTGAAGAGACTGACCACGGCCTGGAAGCCTGTCGCGCCCACGACCGCCGCGATGGCGCCGAACGCGCCGATCGGAGCGAGCCACATCACCATGATCAGGATCCGGAAGACGAGGGCCTGCACGTTCGCGATCGCCTCGAGTATCGGTTTGCCCGCCCTGCCCATCTTCTGCAGGGCGAACCCGGCGATCAGTGCGACGAAGAGGGTCTGCAGGATGTTGCCGCTCGTCAACGACGAGAAGAGCGTCGTCGGGATGATGCCCAGGAAGAAGCCCTGCGAGTCCGCGGCGGCCGGCGGCACGTATGCCGCGGCCGCTTTCAGGTCGAGCCCTGCGCCGGGGTGGATCAGGTTCCCGACCAGCAGCCCGATTCCGAGTGCGAAGGTCGACATGACGAGGAAGTACCCGAGCGCCAGTCCGCCGATCCGTCCGACCGTCGCGGCCTTCGCGATCGAGCCGATGCCGATCACGATCGTGCAGAAGATGATCGGCGAGATCATCATCTTGATGAGTGCGATGAACACGTCGCCGAGCGGCTTGAGCGAGACGGCGAAGCCGTCCTTCCCGCCGAAAAGCAGGCCGACGGTGATGCCGAGCACGACGGCCACGACGACCGCGATGTACAGGTAGTGGGACGTGTCGATCCGTTTCGCCGGCCGGACCGGACGTGTGGCTCGCAGTGCTGCCATGAGAGACTCCTTTGTCTGGTGTTGTGCGTTTCAGAATGGTCGACGCGGCGCGTGGCGTCACGGTTGCGGTCATATTGTTCACGCGCGACGGGCATATGGTTTCATTCACATCGAGGTGAGAAGGGCGGCACGCCATGATCCGCGACTGGAGCATCGCGCGCCGGCTCTTCCTGGCCCATTCCGTCTTCATCGTCGCGCTCGCCGCCTCGGTCGGCACGGCACTGTTCATCGACGCTCGCGATCGCGGCTACGCCGAAACCGAGAGCCGGATGCTGTCGGTCGCGACGGCCATCGCGGAGAACCCGCTCGTCCTGGAGGCCAGCGGGACCCCGGATCCGAGCGCGCTCCTGCAGCCATACGCGCTCAGCGTCACGCAGAAGGCGGGGCTCGACTTCATCACGATCATGGCGCCGGACCGAACCAGATGGACTCACCCGACCGAATCGGAAATCGGGCGGCCGTACATCGGCACCATCGCGCCGGCCCTGGCGGGAACGCCGTTCACCGAGGTCACGACGGGAACCCTGGGCCCGTCCGTCCGCGCAGTCGTGCCCGTCGTCGATGCGCAGGGCGCCGTCCGCGCGCTCGTCGCTGCCGGGGTGAAGACCAGCAACCTGTCGATCGCCCTGACCGCCCGACTGCCCGCTGTCCTGGGCCTGGCACTCGCCCTCCTCGTGGCCGGCGCGATCGTCACGTCCCTGATCGGGCGCTACCTGCGCAGGGTCACCCTGGGCTGGGGACCGGAACAGCTCGCCCAGCTGTTCGTGTACTACGACTCCGTACTGCATTCCGTGCGGGAAGGCCTCGTCCTCGTTGATCTAAAGGGCGACCTCGTTCTCTACAACGACCAGGCCGCCGAGCTTCTCGGCATCCCGTCCCGACCGGCGAATCCGAGGGGCGGAGCCGCCGCCCCGACCCTCGGCGAGCTCGAGCTCCCGGCGGGACTCGGTGACCTGCTCCGCAGTGGCCGCCCCGTGCAGGATGAGATCCACCTCACCAGCACCCGGGTGCTCGTCGTCAGCCAGCAGCCCGCACTCGCGCCACCGGTGAGCGGCCGTGGGAAATCGACGCCGATGGGGTGGGTCGCCACGATCCGCGACCACACCGATCTGGAGTCCCTGGGCAGCGAGCTGCAGTCCATGCAGACCCTGTCCGATGCCTTGCGGGCCCAGACGCACGAGCATGCCAACCGGCTGCACACGATCGTCTCGCTGATGGAACTCGGCCGCACCGGAGACGCACTGGAATTCGCGACCAGGGACCTCGAACTCGGCCAGATGTTGACGGACGAGGTGGTCGCGTCGGTCGACGAGCCCGTGCTGAGCGCACTGCTGATGGGTAAGTTCGCCCAGGCCAGCGAGCTCGGCGTCGTCCTCGCCGTCGAGGCCACCGGCAGCCTGTCCGACACCGGGCTGCAGGCCAGGGACCTCGTCACGATCGTGGGCAACCTGATCGACAACGCCCTCGACGCGGCCATGGACGCCGCGGCGCCGCGGGAGGTCCACCTCTCCGTGCACAGCGGTGCGGCCTCCGTCGTCGTCGAAGTCGCCGACAGCGGCCATGGCGTCGATCCGGAGACGCTCGACGACGTGCTTCGCCGCGGCTTCAGCACCAAGGAACCCGGTGAGTTCGGGCGTGGGCTCGGCCTCGCACTGGTCCAACAGACCGTCAACCGCCTCGGCGGTACCCTGACGATCGGATTCCGGAGGGGCGCGGTCTTCACGGTCACGCTTCCCTGCCGGGCACCCTCAGCGGAGGTCGCCGCCGTGCGCCCCACCGGAGCGAGGGATCCGCACGATGCCTGACGCGGACATCCGCGTGCTCGTCGTCGAAGACGAGGCCATCGCGGCTGAAGCCCACGCGGTCTATCTCGGTCGCCTGGCAGGCTTCGTCCACGCCGGAACCGCGCGGGACGGACACTCCGCCCTGCGTTCGCTGGCAGAAGCCGAGTCCGCGGGCCGCCCGATCGACCTGGTCCTGATGGACATGACCCTCCCCGACCTCCACGGCCTCGACGTCAGCCGCCGGATGCGTTCGGCCGGGCTGATGACGGACATCATCGCGATCACGGCGGTGCGCGACCTGAAGATCGTGCGTGGCGCGGTGGCAGCAGGCATCGTCCAATACCTGATCAAGCCGTTCACCTACGCGACCTTCGCGCAGAAGCTCGGCCAGTACCGGGACTTCCGACTCCAGCTCGGCACCCAATCCCGGGTCACCAACCAGTCGGACGTCGACCTGGCATTCGCGAGCCTGCGCGCGCCCGCCGAGCTTCCCCGGCCGAAAGGACTCGCGGAAGGCACCCTCTCGGCCGTCGTCGACTTCCTCAAAGAGCACGAGTCCCCGGTCTCCTCGAGCGAGGTCACCGACGCACTCGGGATCTCCCGGGTGACGGCTCGCCGGTACCTCGAGTACCTCGCGGACACCGGAACCGTTCTGCGCTCTCCGCGCTACGGGACGCCTGGGCGTCCGGAGAACGAATATTCCTGGATGCGCATACCGCGCCCGTGACGCTCAGGGAGCGGCGGGACGCCGCCGGAGCACGCCGAGGCGCAGCGAAACGTAGGCGGCGAGACCGAGCGGGATCGGAAGCCAGAACTCGAGCACCCGCCAGCCGACAACGGCGAGCAGCGCCGTCGCGTGCGGAGTCCCGACCGCGACGAGGGCGGGCACGAGCACACCCTCGACGATACCGAGGCCTCCCGGGGTCAACGGCAGGAGCGCGAGGAGCCCGCCGAGCCCGTAGACCGCCAGCAGCGGGCCGATGGCAAGCGGATGCCCGAACGCGGCGAGCAGGACTCCGAGCGAAGCAGCGTCGAGAAGCCAGTTCGCGCCGGCGAGGCCGAGCGCGGCGGACATCCGCCGTCGGTCTGTGACGAGCTCGAGGACCTGCGCCGCCACGCTGCGAACGAAGACCTCGACCCGATCCTCGGAGACCAGCGGCACGCGCGCCGCCACCCGGCGCGATCCACGCACGACGAGCTCAGTCCGGCGGGTCAGGAACCAGACGCCGGCGCCCGTGCCGACCAGCAGGACCAGCACCACCGTCCCTGCCACGATGTACGTGCCCGTGACGACAAGGGTCGTGATCGACAACAGGATCCCGCCGGCGAACACGATCCCGAGCACGAGGTTCGAACCAGTGGTCTCGATGGTCGCCGTGGTGAGCGCAGCGCCGGATCGCACTCCGGCGCGGACGAGGAGCCGGAAGCGCACCGCGGCTGCCGTCGCTCCTCCGCCGGGCACCACGTGGTTCACCCCGAGGTCCGCGAGGTCGATCCGGAGGAGGGTGAAGTAGCCCGGCCGGACGGGTCCGAGCACCGCGGCGGTCAACGCGCTGAAGGAGAGCAGCGAGGACAGCTGGAGGGCAGCGGCCAGGAGAACGAGCGGCAGCGAAACGCTTTCCAGCGACGCGAGGGCTGCCTCAACGCCGGCGAACTGCGGCACGACGACGAACCAGACGATGACGAAGAGCAGGGCCGTCGACAGGAGTACCTTGAGCCACAGCGGCACGCGCGCGCGGGTCCCGGCAGGAGTTGCGCCGGCGGCGGGAGGAACGGCGCCCTGGCGCACGGCGGGGTCAGTCCCCGGAACGGACCGCCAGGCCCCGCACGAACGCGGCCTGGCCCGCGTGCTGCAGGTCGTCGGCCAGCACGCTCACCAACCGGGCTCCGAGGGTCACGGGCGGGTTCCACGAGGTGTCGACGATCCGGTCGAGGTCCTCGGGGGTCAGCGTCGGAAGATAGGCGAGGGTCCGGCTGTGCACGGCGTCGAAGTAACCGCCGAGCAGCTCGGCACTGGCCCGGACGCCGCCGACCTGTTCCGCGGTCTGGCCGTATCCGGTCTCGGAGTCGGAGAAGGGCAGGTCGAATTTCGCGGCCCAGCCGCCGCTGATCCAGACCTCGTCCTCGCCGAGAAGTTCGGAGACATGTCCGTCCTGCACCCGTGTCAGGTGCCAGACCAGCCAGGCGATCGAATTCGCCTCCGGGTCCGCCCGGTATTCGAGCAGGGCCGGTCCGGCCTGCCGCAACACCGAACGCACCACGCCGCCGACCCGGCCATAGGCCTCACTCAACAGCTCGCCTGACAGCATCCGTCTCCCCCGCTCTGGTTTGTTCCTCTCAGACTAGCTTCGAGGCGCCGAAGCGGAGAAACGCGGAAACGACGCTGGGCGCACGAAATGGGACTACGTTTCCCAATGAATCGTTGGCGGAGCCACTCGATGGACAACCCATCGAAG
>NZ_JASJXJ010000029.1:0-29919 GCF_035018685.1 Cryobacterium sp. RTC2.1 | reverse complement strand
CAGGACTCCGAGATCCCGAAGTCCTTCGCGATCTGATTCAGCGGGGCTTCGTGCTTCCGGGCGACCGCGACAACATCACGGCGGAACTCGGGTGGGTAGGGCTTGGGCATGATGACATCTTTCCAGCGAAGACGAATCTCCACAGGTCAGGAGTCAACCAAACCGGGGGCAGTCCCGACCAATCAAAACCAGCACGGGCATCCGGCGCTGCAACCAGTTCAAAATACAAGAGTGTGGTCCTTTGCTAGCGATCGCCGGGCGAGGGCACAAGCACGGAAAGCGGCACAACGTCTTCGTTCCCACAAAATCGTTCACGCTCGTGCAGAGTCCATTTGCAGCGCGCCCGAGCAAAACTGGCGGTGTCGTCGGCACCGGCATCGAGACCATATCCGTGTGACCAAACGGTCACTAGGCACGACTGAGAGCAATGTGGTTAACCACACACCCCCGCGGTGTGAAGAGAGAGAAGATCCGCCGGGTTGTCACCCGAGGACGAAATTTGGCACGGCGCCCGCCCCGGCACCCGGCCGCGCGATCCCGAACTGGTCGCCACCGGCCATGGCAAGGTTCACGCGTGGGGGACGTCACCAGGAGTACACGCGATGACCGCACCCCATTTTATTGACACTGCCCGTTTTCTGTCCGAACAACTCGAGCAAGCCTCGCCGGACCTGATGCGGCAGATGCTGACCACGTTGATCAACGCGCTGATGAGCGCCGAGGCCGAAGCCGTCTGCGGCGCCGAGTATGGCCAGATCTCCGCCGACCGGACCAACTCCCGTAACGGCTACCGGCACCGGGACTTCGACACCCGCACCGGCACCCTCGACGTCGCGATCCCGAAGCTGCGCACCGGGACCTACTTCCCGGACTGGCTCCTCAAGTGCCGCCGCCGCGCCGAGGCCGCCCTGACCAGCGTCGTGGCGACCTGCTACCTCCTCGGAGTCTCGACCAGGCGGATGGAGAAACTCGTCGAGTCCCTCGGCATCACCCGCCTCTCCAAATCGCAGGTATCGATCATGGCCAAAGACCTCGACGAGCAGGTCGAGCAGTTCCGCACGAGGCCCCTCGACGCCGGCCCCTACATGTTCGTCGCCGCCGACGCCCTGGTGCTGAAGGTGCGCGAGGGCGGCCGTGTCGCCAACGTCCACGCGCTCCTCGCGACGGGCGTGAACAAGGACGGCCACCGCGAGATCCTGGGCTTGCAGGTCAGGCGCCGCGTGTCGCGCGAGCAGCCGACTGCAGCGACGCCTGGTGTCAGCGCTCTTCGAAAAGTAGGCCAGTTTCGCTAACGGCCTACTTTTCAACGAGCGTCGACGTCGACGCATGGCTGCATCTCCGAATCGCTGTTCCCGGGGACTTATGAAAGGGTTCGTTCACCTGAGGTTCATCTCAGCTTTCCCCACCGTTGTCCCCCTTATCAGGGGTATGCCTTGCGAGATCCGTATCGTTCGATCGGAACCATATCGACGATCAAAGGATGGATCTCTTGCGTCACGCATTTGTTCAGTTCAAGCGCACATCGTTCGCAATCCTGGGTGTGGCGGTGACAATTGGTGCTCTGGGAGCTTCAGCACTTCCGGCCTCAGCTGTGGAACACCGGGACTCCACCCCGCCAACGGGCTACACGGTGTATTCCTTTGCCGCCGTCGGAGCCGAGTCCAAACCAGATGACATCTCCCGTTTGGGCGATCATGTGTTCGTGGCTTTTCAGAACGGGGTCGGCTCGCTCGGGGAAGCGTCCCCGAGCGGAGTCACCTCCAGCACAATCCAGGAATACGGGTTGGACGGTCGCCCGGGCACGTCGTGGCAGGTCACCGGCAAAGTGGATGGCCTCACCGCCGACAACGCTCATCACCGCCTGCTGATCACCACCAATGAAGACGGCAACTCCCACTTCAGCACCCTGTCCCCCGATGACGAGCACGCGGTGAAGACCTATGACTACGCGGGCCTCACCCATGGCGGTGGCACCGACGCGATCTCTCTCGTCCACGGCCGGATCGTCATCTCCGCTTCGGCGCCCACCAACGCGACCGGTCCGGCCCTGTACTTCGTGGACCTTGACGGCACGACAGCAACCCTCACCCCGCTGTTCGCCGACAACGCCCTAGCGACCGCAGCCAATGGTGCCAACGCAGGCCACAGCGTGAACTTGGCCCTGACGGATCCCGATTCAAACACCATGGTCCCCCGCACAGCGTCTCGGTTCGGCGGTGACTTCATGCTCACCGCCCAGGGCGACCAGCAACTCGTCTTCGCCTCCCGCGCAGAACCCTCAGCCACGCTTCACGTTCTTTCAGTGGCGCAGCCGATGGACGACACCGTCTTCGCGGGCCGGCCCGAGCAGACGCTTTGGATCACCGACCCGACCCACAACACTATTGACGCCGTCACTGGACCGTTCTCCGCCGGGCAGGCCATCTCGTCAGTCACGCCCGATGCCGGACCCGCCTACCTCGCGACCCTCAACCTGACCGATGGAACCTTGAACCCGATCAAGGCCCTCGCCGCCATCCAGCCTAAGGGACTACTGATCATGTCGAACAACACCGAGCACACAGACAACACAGACAACACAGACAACACAGACAACACAGACAACAACTAACAAACGCACCACGTGATCAGCGGGCACCACGACCTCCAGTTGTGGTGCCCGCTGACATTTTGCAGAAGATTTCGCTGTTTCAGCGTATCTATCGAATCTCGCCCGCTCGGAGGAAACCGTGAGGTCCTCGTTGGCGGCGGACTCTGGCGCAGGTGAGCGGAACCTCGAGCCTATTTCCGCCGATACGGAATTTGATGCTCCTATTGTTGTCAAGCGCTGACTTTGGGTTGTTCACTGAGCCATGTGCGGTAGCGCTCAGAAAGGACTCGATCTTGGGTGGCGCCGCGTTCAATCCGCGAGATGGCTTTGGGCCAGGCGCTCAGCTCGAGTGCTACTGCGGTCTGGGTGAGGTGCAATGCGAGGCGACGTGGACGCAGGTCGTTGGTTAGCAGGCCGGGCCGTGGGTTTTGCAGGACGCGGTATATTTCGCGGGCGACGTAGCGCTTGAGGCAGCGCATGATCTCCTTCTTGCCTTTGCCCTCGCTGGTGCGTTTGACGACGTAATTCTGGGTGCGTTGGTCCTTCGCCATGCGCACTAGAACGATGCGGTGAATCGCGGAGTTCGCGGCGCGGTCGCCACCGCGGGAGAGCCGGTGCCGTGTCGTCTTGCCCGATGACGCAGGGATCGGTGCGACGCCGGCCAATGCGGCGAATTGGGCTTCTGTGGTCAGGCGCTCGGGGTTGTCGCCGATAGTGACCAGCAGTTGGGAGGCTACGGCGGTGCCGACACCTTTGATCAGGGTCAGGGCTGGGGCGTGCTCGGCGATAATGCGGGCGAGCTCGGCGTCGCAGTCATCGATCTCGGTGGTGAGGTAGGCATGGCGGGCGGCCATGCGTTTGAGCGTGACGGCGGTCGCGACGAGGGGGTCTGTGATGTCTCCGGTCGGGCGCGAGGTGGCCATGCTTTTGGCACGGGATTCGCTGGTCTTGCCCCGATATTTGGCCCGGATACTCTCTGGGGCCGATGTCAGTACGGCGCTGATCTGCGCTAGTACCGCGGTGCGTGCCTTCATCGCGCTGGTGCGCGCGGTGCGCAGCACCCGGAGGGCTTCGACGTTACCGTCGCGGGCTTTTGGTGTACAGGTGCCGCGCTGGGCGAGAACAGATTCGGCGGCCTGGTAGGCGTCTAGCGGATCGGACTTGCCGTGGATGCGTCGGGCTTGGCGATTGGGCCGGTTGACCTCTTTCACCTCGAAGCCCTCGTGGATCAGGACCCGGGTCAATTCAGCACCGTAGGACCCTGTTCCTTCGACGCCGACAGCGATCACCGGTCCATACCGGGTGATGTATTCGGCGATTTCCCGGTAGCCGGATCCCACGGCCAGAAACTTCTTATCGGCAAGGTGTTTGCCGTAATTGGTGATGATGGCGACGTGATGGGTGTCGGCGTGGGTGTCGATGCCGGCGATGACGCTGATGTCGTCGTTTGTCATGATGGGAATAGCTCCTCTGACGCTCGAGTAACAGGGTGGACTCGCGTTCGCCAGGTGGGCAGACAAGACGGTGATGGGACTTCTTGGTCAAGCTCCTATTAGGTCATGTCCGCCTGGCGAATGCGTTTGATGCAAGCCGCGGAACGGTGGACGGATCAAATTAAGGACAGCTTCAAGAAGCGTCAGTCAAGGTTGGAGTCACACCATTCCACGGCCTACTTCCATCATCACCGTCAAGTTTAATGGGGCCAGCGTGAGTTAGGCGGCTAGTTTCGTCTCGTCTTCTTGTGCTTCGGCAGGCTTGTTGATCCAGGCCGCGTTAGGGATCTTGGGATCGACGCTGGTGCTGAAGCGTTCCGGGTTCCTGGCCCGGGCTTCAGCCAGGGTCGCGGACCTCTCGGCGGCTTTGCCTGCTGCGAGGCCGTAGTGGACGTCAGCGGGCGTGTTCAGGCCGATGCCGGTGTGATGGTGGGTGTGGTTGTAACCCTCGACGAAAGTGTCCATGAAGCGGCGGGCGTCGCCGAGGCTCGCGAAGCGTTCTGGGAACACCGGGGCGAACTTTAACGTCTTGAACCACGACTCCGAGTAGGGGTTGTCGTTGCTGACCCGGGGCCTGGAGTGCGACTTGGTGACCTCCAGATCCGACAACAACGCGGCGACGGTCTTGCTCGTCATCGACGTGCCCCGGTCGGCGTGGACGACCTGCGGGGTGCCGTGGATGCCGAAGGTTTCCGTCATCATTTCCGCGGCCAGGATGGCGGACTCGGCCGGGTGGACCTTCGCGCCGACGATGTAGCGGGAGAAGATATCGATCATCACGTAGCAGTTGAAGTACTTGCTCTTGATCGGGCCCGCCAACTTCGTGATGTCCCACGTGTTATGCCGACATCGGCATAAGTCGTGTTATGCCGACCTTGTGATTATGCCGATGTTGGTCTCCGATCCCAGCTTCCAGGCGGGAGCCGGGCTGAAAAGGTCGGCATAATCACAGTGCTTTGAGGAATGCCAGGACGGTGTCGGTGGGCTGGTATCGTCCGGCCGCGGGGACGGTGAGCGGGGTGACTTTGGCGATCGCGGCCTCTTTCAGGGTCATGTCGGCGTGGAGGTAGATGTTCGTGGTCACGATTTGTTCGTGGCCGAGCCAGAGGGCGATGACGCTGGTGTCGACCCCGGCGTGGAGTAGTCGCATTGCGGCGGTGTGCCGCAGTGTGTGCATGCTGACGTGTTTGCCGATCAACGAGGGGCAGGATGCGGCTGCGACGGTGATGCTGTGGTGGATTCGGTGTTCGAGCGCGTCGCGGCTGAGGCCTCGTCCGGTGCTGCTGGTGAACAGCGGTGCGCTGGGAGGGCCGCCGTGTTCGGTGATCCATCGTTTTAGGACATTGACGGTGGCGGGAAGCAGCGGGGTTCGGCGTTCTTTGCGGCCTTTCCCGAGGCAGTGGACGTGGGCTCCGGCCCCGGTCTGGATGTCGGCGATGGTGAGGCCGAGGAGTTCGCTGACGCGCAGTCCCGTTTGGATCGCCAGGGTGAATAGAGCGTGGTCGCGCTGGCCGGTGCGGGTGTGCCGGTTGCAGGCCTTCAGTAGCGCGTTGGCTTCGGCGGGCTCCAGCCAGGTGACAACGGTGCGGCGTTGGCGTGCGGCCGGGATCGCCAGGACGCGTTGGATGACTTCGGCATGTTCGTGGTGGCGCAGTGCGGCGTAGGCGAAAAGAGAGTGAATCGCGGCCAGGCGGGTGTTGCGGGTGCGAACGCTGTTTCCGCGGACCTCTTCCAGGTGGTGGAGGAATCCGGTGATGGTGTCGGCGTCGAGGTCGCCGATGTCGATATCGGAAGGCCCCTTGCCGGTCCGGGCGCAGACATAGCCGAGTAGCAAGGTGATGGTGTCGCGGTAGGAGGCGATCGTGTTGCTGCTGGATTGGCGTTGGGTGAGGAGCCGGTCGGTGAAGAACACCTGCAACAGCGGCGCGAGGGACGTCATGATTGCCCCTGCTGCCGGTCGGTCGCGTTCTCCAGCCGGGTGGCGGCGTAGGCGAGTAGCTCGGGGACGGCGCTGATATACCAATAAGTGTCGGCGGGCTTGGAGTGGCCGAGGTAAATGGACAGGGCAGGCATCTTCGCGGCAACATCGACGCCGTCGCGGTACCAGCCCAACAAAGTGTTGACCGCGAACGTGTGACGCAGGTCATGCATCCGGGGGTGTTGTGTTGGGGTGCGCAGCCCCGACGCCGTGGACGCCTGGACCCAGTTATCAAGAACAGCCGCGTATTTCAGCCGCTCACCTGCCGGGTCGGTGAAGAACGCGACGGATCGCGTCCGAGCATTGTCGTGGTGTTGGTCGTCGCGCCAGTGCGCGTAGCCCCCCAGCGCTGCGGTTGTGGTGGGGTGCAGCGGGACCAGTCGCGGATCACCCTTTCCGCGGCTGATCACCAGCTCCCCGGCGTCGAGGTCCACTGCAGCCTGATCGAGCCCGATAGCCTCTCCGACGCGCATTCCGGTCGCGGCCAGCAAGGCGAACAGCACCGGGTAGGTCCGGGCGCGGCGGCCGCCCACCAGCGCCGCTGCGGCATGGATCACCGCGGTGATCTCGAGAGGGCAATAGATGTAGGGACTTGTGCGATGAAGGGGATCTGAGAAGATCCCGCGGGGCGGGACCTGATGGATCGGATCCAGCGCGTGCATGTAGTCGGCGAAGCCGCGGACCGCGGTCATCCGCGTGGATGCCCGCGTCGCCGGCGGAGTCGTCTCCCCGGCAGGCAGGCCGCTGGAGAAAGCGATCGCGTCAGCGATGGTGATTGCTGTGATGTGGGCGTTCGTCAGGTGGGTGGCGAACTGGTGCAGCAGGTGCTCGGGCCAGTGCAAATGGGCCCCGAGCTGACGGCGCAGGCGGATGTAGTCATCGACGTCCTCCGACCAGGTCATGAGAGTTCGCCCCCGGCCGGCCAGGGTTGGGCCAGTTGTCGCAACCGCACCACGTCGACGCGGGCGTAGTTCGCAGTTGTCGCCGGATCCTCATGGCGCAGCACCTGCCCGATGCCGGCCAACGGGACTTCGGCGGCGACCATCGCCTCGGCCAGGCCATGGCGCAACCGGTGGGGCCCGAACGGCTTCTCATCCGCGAGAGCCACGTGTTAACCCTGGCCGATGCGCGCCGTGTGCTCAGGGACTGAGTGATCGGCGCGCAGCAGCCCGCATGGTTCGAGATCGCGATCGTGCCTTTTTAGGCCTGCACGGCAGGTGTACCGCGCATGTACTCGGCATGCAAACGACCCAAGACTCCAGGGAATTCTCGGCCTTCAAAATCACTACTTCCAGCGAAGTCATACTCTTTCTCAGGTTTAAGGCGACGGCGAAGTCCGCCGCCTCGATTGGCGAGGGTGCCCCCTACTTGTACTGCTGTGCAATCAGCTTTGAATTGGGCGAGCCTGCCCAGCTCAGATGGCTCGGCGGTAAGGCCTTCATCGGCGGCCTTGTCCTTGACGTCGTAGAACTTAACCCCCTGGAATTCGAGCCGCCGAGCATCCCGCGCATGTACTCCGCATGACAACACACGACCTGACCAAGCTCTCACTCTTCAAAATCACGACGACCCGAGAAGTGATTCTCTACGCGCGGCACCTAGTGACCGGCCGCGCCATGGCTTCGGCTGCCGAGGGGCTCCCATACGCACCATGCGCAGGCGTCCGGCTGGAAGCAGGCTCGCCGGCATTGATAGATTTCGACGATGACGGCCGTGCCGTCCACTTCACCGGAGGCATCGTCCTCTCGGTCGAGCAGCTGCCCGGTCCGCCGTTCGAGCCGCTGCCGTGATGGACGACGGCCTTGGCCCTTTGAGAATCGGGCTCGACAGTCCGCGCGGATTTTCTTACACCGCCGTAACGGACGCCGAGATAGTCGTCGTCCGGCTCTACCAGAACGGATCGATCAGGCTCGGACGCGGTGTCGCCAGGGGTAGCGCCGGCCCGCACCTCATCACCGACGGGAGGATGCAGCACGTCGGCCGCTTCGAGCTCAGTAAGGGGCTACGGGGTTGGTGGACCTGGCGCGACCCGGACGACATGATCGGTGCCGGTGGCGAGACCTCGGCACCTGTCCTCTGGATAGATGCGGAGCCGATGCCGGAGATCCGGCCAGAATGGCGGGTAGCCTGACCGATATGAGCGACGCGACGGGCCGCGAGCCGGAACCGCTAAGTTCGGCGCTGCTCTGGAGGTCACCACGAATACGGCTTCTGAGGCGCAGCGTACGGCCCGTGGACATCGACGCGGGCAGTAATCCGGCCCACCTGCGAGCAGATGAGGCGTGGGCCACGGCCGCAGAGATGACCGGCAAAGAGCCGTGGTTTTACACCGAGCCGCAGCTCGGGTTGGATGGTAAGCCGGAAGGCTAGAGTCCCACGTTGCAGAGCACCTACCGAACGCCATGAGAATGGCGCGAGAATGAAGCGGGCAGAACGGCAGGGACATCGAGAAATGAATGTAGTCGCGCCGAGATTTCGCCGTCACAGAAAAAGCTATGCAGCTCAGCCCACCGAGCACGTCGGGCCGCCCGGCGCGGGTCGGTCGCCGGCCGCGGCGATCCACTCCCGCAGTTCCGGGTACGCCGACGGGTTCGCGGCGATCGCGGGGAGCGGCCCGGGGTGGAGATACGCCAGGTCGGCGAGGTCACCAGCCGAGGTGGCCCGGTCAGCGGCGAGCTCGGCCGGAGTCAGCTCGAGAATTGGTGCGGGAACCGGCTCCATCAGCTGCGGAAGGGCCGCAGGAAGCGCCGGAAGTAACTTGCCGGCAGGGTACCGGGAGCGGTGCATTCTGCTCGACGAGCGTCCTCTCCTGCCCCGACTCGTCCCGGTCCAGCGCGGCCAAAGATTCCTGCTCGGATGTCCTCCGTGCCTTGTGCGCAACGAACAACACTCGCACAGCGCCCATAACTGGAATAACCGGGCCGAACGACACCTGGCTCGGATACGTCAACGACTGCATGTTCCCGGTAATGATCGACAGCACGATCACGGCAGCCCCGATCGCCATGGCCAGGACCCGCGTTCGCGTCGGAATGCCCGTCACCGGAAGCAGCCCAATCGATGCGGTCAGTATCCCCGTGACGAGCAAAAGGGTGTCGTACGAACTCCAGTACGTGCTCAGCTCCGGTCAGTCGGAAATCTGCGCTTTCGACCCGCTGACATCACAGAATCGTGAAGAGCGCTGACGGGAATTCGTCAAGCTGCCGCTCGTTCGCGATCACTGCTTCCGACTCCCCACTCACGAGAGCGCCCTGTCTAACCACGCCGTGAGTGACGCGCAAGACGTCTGTACCGTCGGTCCCCAACACCAGGGCTACCGCTTCGAGCGCGTCAGAGTCTCTGGCCGGACCGAACCCTTCCAGATAGATTTGGTTGATGAAGGCGCGAGCTGAGCTCGCTGCCAACGACTTTTTGAGAATGTCGATCTCATTGATTCCACTGGCCAGAGTGACGACCACTGTCACGGTATCCGAGGATTTGGTTGCGGGAGAGAAGACCGCGATAGAGGAACCCGTCACAGTCAGTGGGTCAGACGCATCTGCGATATAGACGTACAGCAGTGGCCGTTGTCCAACTGCAGAACCGACTGCGACAAGCAACTCGGGCGCGAGACGAGAGTCACCGGGACTATTAGCGCTGAGCAGGCTGCGAACGGCAAGGGAACGGTAGCCTCGCGCGGAGGCTTTCAACAAGTCTGCGGCGTCCGAAGCCGAAACGGTCGGTAGATTGCCCAACCATTCGGACCTCTGCTCAACGGCAACGGCAACCAACTCGTCGTCGGTCAGTACTATGGTCATGAATTTCCCCTCAATGGGTCGTGCAGAATAGGCGAGCTCAGGACTACTAAAGTGCAAGCTGACTACAGCAGCCAGCCGACCAGCTTTGACCCGACTTGGAAGGTGGCCTTACCGATTTCCTCGATCACGGCGCCCGGATTGGTCGCGGCAAAGTTTGCGTTGTTGTCAATCGTTGCCTGCGAGAAATCAGCCTTGCTTCCTTCGCGCCAGACCTCGGACCAAACTTTGACGTTGGCCCCCAACAGCCGGGAAACAGGATCCCCATTGGCCTTGAGTCCTTTGGAAATCCAATCGGCAGCGTCATAGCCATCAAACGTCCCGTTCTGAATCTTGTCGACGTCATGCGCAACATCCATGAAATTCGATAGGACACTGAGTCCAGGAATATCCCGTACCGCACCTATTGAGGCCAGCAGGTCCCACGGTTTGATTCGACCCGGAACTTCGCCTTCCCGAATCGCATCGATGAGATCTTGAACGCTCCTATTGGCATTCGAAGCGAAGAAACTCCTCAGGATGTCCTCCGGGATGCGGCCAGCGGTCGCCCACATCGTCCTCAAATCCGAGATACCACCGATGGGGAATGCGGCTCGGCTCGACCCTGAACTGGGCCCGTCGCTGCGGCTCGCGTCTTCCTGCTCCTGCGCGTTCTTGCGCAGCTTCGTCGCGCTCTCGGCGAGCAGGTGCGCAGCGGATGCGACGCACACGCTGTGCTCGCTGTCCCACTGCATCCGGAACTGGGTGGCCACGGGCCCGACCCAGGCGTTGATCTTGATCTGGTTGCCGACCGTCATCCGGTCACGCTCCAGGCGATCGCTCGCATCACTGAAGACCTTCGCGAGCGCTCGCAGCTGCTCGACGTCGGCCCCGTACATTCCTGCCATGCTCATCCCCTGTCGCGTGCGCGGCCTTGATTCGATGATTCACTCGGAGTGCGGCCGCCGCGGGCCGCACTCCACTGAGGGGTCCGACTAGCCGCGGGAAACTTCTTCCTGCGCCTGGGCGTTGGCCTGAGCCTTCTGGGAGGCGTTCTTCAGGGCTTCGATGACCTGACGCAGCGCCGTCGTGTGCTGGCCGGACCAGTCGCTGCGGAAAGACTCCGAGTCGGGGCCCGTCCACTGCGTGTTGCCGAGCGTGTTCGTGAGGGTGGAAAGTACCGACTCGATGTCGCCCGCCTTCTGCGAGAGCTGACCACTGAGCTGGCGAACCTGTTCTACATCAAGACCCCATACGGCCATTTTTCATTCCCCTTTTCTTTGTCGGAATCCGGAACATCCGGAGCCGGTTTTCTGCAGTTCGGCTGTGTGCCTAGTGCAAAGCTAGGTGCGCGGCCCGGTACGCGTCGATGGGGTCAATTCCCCATGCCGTGCGGGCCTCATGGCTGACCCAGGGCGATCTGCAGGCGTGCCGACCGGCCGCCGCCGACCAGGAAGCCCCGGCCCGGTGGGAAGTCGCCGCGCTTGAGCCGGCCTAGCGAGGTGCCGAGCAGGGTGTCCCCGTCCATGTCGCCGGGCATCAGAAGCAAGCCGCGACGGCCGGCCTTGAATGCGGCGGCGAGCGTCCAGGCCTGCGACCAGGTGGAGCTCTCCGCCTCCCCCACCACGAAGAGTTCGGCCCGCACCGCGAGCTTGATCAACCGGTCGAGCGGATGCTCGGCATCCGTGCCCGTGAAATCGGTGATGCCCTCGATCAGCAGGGCGAGCTCACCGGGGGCGAACTCGTTCTCCTCGATGCGGTCGGTGAGCCGGGTGACCGAAGCCACCACGTCGTCGATGGAGTCGGCGACCTCTTCCCAGCCCGGAGTCTGGCTGAGCGCAGTCCGGCGGGCGCTGAACAGCACGAGCGCGGGTCGCCGGCGAACACGGCGGAGCGAAGCGGCGAAGGTCGCGAGCGCGGTCGTGCGCCCGCTGCCGGGAGGACCGGAAATGAGGAAAGCACCGCGGGTGACGATGCCGAGAGGGGCCAGGCCCTCATCGCCAATACCGACGACCGCCAGGCCGTTGACATCGAGGACCGGCAGTCCGCCCAGGGTCGTGCTCTCGGGGAGCCGACCGACCGGAGGAGCCTCGGCGACGCCCTGGCGACGCATGCTCGCCGCCAGCCGCTGCACCTCGCGGGACTGCACGGCAAGGTTCGAACTCGCCCCAAGGATCGCCAGCTGCACTTCATTTCCATCGATAATGCCGCGACCGGGTGGCGAGGTGACGTCGAGCACGTCCTTGGCAGCCCCAAGAAGCATGTACTCCTCCTCGGTCGCCTGGCGCAGTACGAGGCGTTTCTGCACGGTAGAGCTGATCGAGTTCGGCACGGCGTTTGCCCGGTCTCCTGTCATGACCACATGCACGCCGAGCGGGCGACCGTCGGCCGCAATCTGAGCGAAGACGGTGAACCACTGGGAATTGGAGGCGAACTCGTAGGACTCCCGGAACGCGCCGATCCCGTCCACGAGCAGCAGGATGCGAGGTTCGTCCGGGAGGTTCGCCAACAGGCGGTACTCGCCGATGCTGCCGGCGCGCACCGCCGCGTAACGCACTGCACGGTCGTCGACCAGATCGCGCAGGGTGCGCAGAAGGCGGATGACGCGTTCATCGTCGTCCCCGGAGATGATCGCTCCCACGTGGGGCAGGTCTTCGAGCATTCGCAGCCCGCCGGCACCGAAGTCGAGGCCGTAGACCTGGATCGGGCCGCCGAGCGATGTGACCGCCGCGGCCACGGCGAGCGCCCGGAGCGCCGCGCTCTTGCCTGCGCCGCCGGCGCCATAAATGGCCATGTTGCCGTCACGGTCGGGCTCGTAGTACATCGTGGGCTGCGACTGGGTCTTCGGATCGTCGATCACGCCGAGCAGCAGGCGCTCGTCGGTGCGAGGATGCGGAAGCTCCATGAAGTCATAGACGGCCCGGAGCTCGTCGAGCCACGGTTTGCGCGGTTCGGGAACGGCCGCCTTCGCAGCGGCAGCGGTGATCGTGACCACCATGCGGGCGATGTCGTTCGGGCCGGGATCGCGCACTTCCGCGATCGTCGGCTCTGGGAGATCCCAGGGCGTGCTCGTGCCGAAGTTGAGCGCGTGCACGTCGATGCGGGGCCGCGCGGGCGCGTCGGTCGTCCACCCGCCGTCGTACCCGGTCTGGAAGGCAGCGATGCGGCCGGGCCCCGTCTTCGCCGCGCCCCGGCCCGGAATCGACGGGTCGAAATGCGCGGCCATCGGCGTGCCGAGGATGTCGCTCGAGTCTTCGGCGTCGGCCATCCGCAGTGCGATCCGCAGCGGGGTATTGGCCCGGAGGTTGTCCTTGATCACGCCGGCGGGTCGCTGGGTGGCGAGGATGAGGTGCAGTCCGAGGGAACGTCCGCGCTGGGCCACGTCCACGACGCCGTCGACGAACTCGGGCATCTCCTGGGCGAGGGCGGCGAACTCGTCGACGATGATCAGCAGGCTCGGCGGCGTCTCGGGGTCACCGGTCTTCTCGAGCGACACCAGGTCCTTGGCCTTCTTGCGGTTGAGCAGGTGCTCGCGGTACCGCAGCTCGGCACGCAACGAGGTGAGTGCCCGCCGCACGAGGTGCGGCGACAGGTCGGTCACAAGTCCGACGGTGTGCGGCAGCTGCACGCAGTCGGCGAAAGCCGCGCCGCCCTTGTAGTCCACGAAGAGGAACGTGACCCGGTCGGGGCTGTGCGCGGCGGCCATTCCCAGCACCCACGCCTGAAGGAACTCACTCTTGCCCGCTCCGGTCGTGCCGCCGACGAGAGCGTGCGGGCCCTGGGTACGGAGGTCGAGATAGAACGGTTCCGCGCCGGCATGACCCACGAGGGCGCGCAGGTTGCCCTCCTTCTTGCGACGCTGCGGCGGCGAACCGTCGCGCAGGGTCAGGGAGTTGTTCTCCCGCCACCGCTCAACCACGGCATCCGGCTGGCGCACCAGGTCGAGAGGGAGCCGGTCGACTCCCTCAGGAAGTACATGCGCGGTACCTTCCTGAAATCCGACAAGAAGTCATCGAGCTCGCAATCTGACTCAGTGGACGGTTCCATCGCGCGAGCAGATAGTTCCGGTCGGGATGGTGTTCAGAGCGGAACGTGCTCGACAAAGACACCGCACCGCTGGCACGTTGGTGGCGCCGGGAAGACCAGGTCTGTTCCGTCATGGAAGCACTCCGGGCAGTCGTACGAGCTGTAAAACGTGTCGTCCGAGGAGGACGGGACGCTGGGTGCCCGCAGGTGAGGCCACGGCCAATGTGCCGCCGCCGCCCGAAGAGCGTCAGAGAAGTCGTTGGCCAGGTTCGAGTATTCGTTCGCCAATGCGCGGTAGCGGTCCTCGCTGCATCCGCGGTAAACCCGGGCGTCATAGTGGTAGGCAATTTCCCGGAGTTCGTGAATTCGTGAATTCATTCTCTGAAGCTTGGTGATGTGCGCGTCTATCTCGGTTCTCATTGTGTGAGTCCTTCTTGGGTGGGTTGGGGTAAAACCTCGATAGGTTCGACGGGTTGCTCATCATCAGGACTCGCCCCGCTTGCTGCCTCAGCTGGGGTTGCGCCAGATCGGAACACTGCCATTTCGGCGGTTTGGTCAATCACGAGCTCGCGGTATTCACCGGTGAGCTCGTCGGCTAACGTCCATGCGATGTTGTCGGCGCCAGGAAGCGATGCGTTGTACACGTCGAGACCGAACGTCTTGCCAATGCCGTATGCGATCGAGTGGAGCTCGTCGTGGACATCGGAGAGATCGAACTCGCCGTCGACGAAATCGTCAGACGTTACCCGGACCGTTCGACAGACGGGGCTCTCGACCACACCGATCCTGAGTTCAGCTGCCGGAGGGCTGGCTCCTTCAACTACTTCGACCTTGGCAAAAAGAGTGACTGTTCGTCCGCTGCGCGTTCTCAGGTAGACGTCGTTCTCAACCACTTCTAGGCGAGAGATGACGTTGCATTTCATGTGCGTTCCTTCTGATCGATGTCTTCTGGAGGCGCCTCGCCTCCTCAGTTAGTAGTGGAGTGAGGGGCTTCCAAAACGCAACGTCAGCCGAGCAGCTCTTTTAAAAGGGGTGCGAGGGCGGCAAGGGCGCGCTTGAGATTTGCGCGGACGGCCTGCTCTGAGGTAAGGAGGACCTTAGCGGCGGCGGCAGAGGTCATATCGGCATCGATGACCAAGGCGAGCACACGCTGGGACACCTGGCTCAGGGTTTTGACTGTTGCGCGGATCGCCTGCTTCTCCTCGATGGAGAGCGTCGGCTCCGGCGCTCCGATGCGCTCACGGAGAGGCACGCTGTCGGCGTCATCTGTATCTAACGAGGCCGTATTGGACCACGCCCCGGCGGCGGCTTTCTGGGCGTCGGAGCCACGCTGGGTTGAGCTCACCAGGTCAGAGGGGATACAGACGTTTTCGTGCATCTCAGATGCGTAGGAGCGAATGGCGCCGTTGATGTCGTTCTTGGCGTAGGCGACGAAAGCACCCTTAGACGGGTTGAACGTCAAGGCCGCCGCGGCCGCTCCCATGCGGCCAACCTGCAGAAGGTCGTCCCAGACCAGCTGAGGGTTGGCGGCCGCCCAACGTGCGCCGGCCTTCTTCACTGCGCCTTCGGCGAAAGCAGCAAGCCCCCACGCCGCCGGTGGAATCGCTGGTTCCTCCTCACGGCCACCATCGACACGCGCGCTGTTGCGGTCTTCGCGCGCTGACCGCATCTTCGCCGTTTCGAATGGCCCGGCTGCCTGGATTCGTACGGCCAGTTCCGCTGCGTGCTCCGCGGTAAGAATCTGTTTTGACAATTTGTGCCTCCCTGTGGCGTCAGGAGGGAGACATGCGACAAAGGGGGCGCTCAACCGCGCCGAAATGGCCTCAAAACAGGCAAAAACAGGTCAAAATCAGAAATCACCCCTGAACTGGGGTGAGATGGCGTCAAGTTTTTGGCACGGATGGGCGCTCAGGACCCAATCCATAGGCATGCGGCACAGCAAAAACGGCCCGCCGACGGGGAAAGTCGACGGGCCGTTCGAAGAGGCGCCTAGTAGTTCTGCTGGTCCGCTGGGCCCTGCATGGCCATGAGCGGTGTGCCTGGCAGGTCAAGCAGGTCGGCGGCTACGACATACCCGCGCTTGCGGTTCAGTCCCAGTGGCACCGGGCTCTTCCCGCCCGGTTCGGTTCCCGCTACGACGACCGAAGCGAAACCCCCATCGACCTGGCCCATCGGAACAGCGGCGACGGCAGTGAAACGCTTGAGGTCTTTAAGCGCGGCACCGTAGAGGAGGACATACTTTCCGTCCATCGAGATCAGCCCGGCAGCCATTCTTGACGGCACCGTTTCGAGAGTCCCGATGCGGTCAGGTCTGATGGTCCAGCCAAGACTGCGGGCTTGTTCCAGCACCGGGACACCGCCGTTGGCGAGCTCGAGATATACAGACCCGCCGGCGATCGCGTCACGAACTGCCCGGACCAGAGTGCTCGCAGGGTTCGTGTTGCGCGCCCGCTCCCCCGAGGTCTCAGCCAGGCGAGACACGACGACGTTCACGTCGGCCATCGTCGGCAGCAGATCTTCGATCCCCGCCTCAGCCGCGAAGTCCAGGAACCGCGACCAGCCGGTCGCAATGACGACTGCGGTCTCGGCCGACCGGCCGCCGGTCTTCGGCATCAGTGTTGCCTTGAGCTCATCGTTCGCCGTTGTCCAGTCCGAAAGTCCGCGAGGGAGTTTGTCGATCTGGCGGGCCAGGTAGGAGATGTAAGCGCCGAAGAGCCGGTTTGCAGCATCCGGGCGTTTCTTCCGCCATTCGTCGATTGGAGATGTACCCATCGGCAGCATGGCGATGTCGGCCCGGCCCGCTTCCAGGGAGATGGAGACAACGCGTGAGGCGATCCCCTGTTCCTCGCTGAGTGCCTCTCCGGAGACGATCGAGGTTGTGGACGCATCCGACGATCCGCGAAGTCCGCCGTTCTGCGTGCCCTTTGCCTCTCCGGAGACCGCCGTGTAGGAGGCCTGCAGCACTCGAGCCAGCGCACCCTTCACCCTGGCGGCGTCGGCAGGGATCTCCGGGACGCGGTAGTCATCCCAGAAGCCGGTGGCCGAGGCCAGGTACGAGGAGAGGACGCCGCAGCCTGAGGCTGACGAGGAGATCAGCGTGCCGCCGGTCCACCCCGCACGCCACGCCGGCGTGAGGAATGACTGCATCGCGCTCAACAGCAGCGTCTTGCCCATATCCGGCGGGCTCGCGACCATGAGGGTGGCACGACGGCTGAGGCTGAGCGGGGCGCTTGCCATCATTCCGAACCCGGCCAGCGCTACGGGTGCTTCGACGTTCGGGCTGAGCTTGATGAACTCCGCCAGCGCCTGGGCGCCCTCTCGCAGCTCCTCCGAGGTCGTGGCGATCGCCCGCCATCCGTGGGCAAAATGGGTCGGAGTCAACGAGTCGACGTCGGACTTCGCGGGAACGCCGACCGAAATATCTTGCACCCGGCCACAACCATTGACAGAGCCGCCAGGCGCAGCGTAGGTGACGCCGGTACGGACGCCGGGCTCGCCAACCAGCCACCCCATGGTCGTCAGCTCCTGGATCCGGGTGGAGGCGTCATCGGAACCGAGCTCCCGGAGAACGTTCGCCAGGTGCTCTTTCTTGGTGCTGCCGATCGGCAGAGCTACTCCCATATCGAGGCGCTGGACAACCGCGGCCGGGTTAGTCGCATCCTCGGGGGTGAAGCCTGGCGCGGACCGAACAACTTCGTCGGACCGGGCGATAGTGACAGTGACCATCTTCTCGCCGTTCTCAACCGGAAATCCGTTCTTGAGCGAAGCACGAGACACCACCATGGAGCGCCACGGGACCCAATCGCAGATCTGACGGGCCTTCCACGTCTCGATGCCCTCATCATCAACGGTCTTGACCATTTCGTACACGCCGTGGCCTGCGTCCCAGAGGCGAACCTCGACATGGTTTGAGAGCTTGAATGTCGAGGGCGTCCGTGTCTCGATCGCCCGCGCGACGGTGAGCTTCACCTTCTCTACTGTCCGCGGTGGAGTTGGTGTGGTGCGGACTTCGGACTCGTCGGTGGCGACGATGGCTGCTGATCGCGTCCCCTGCATTGAAGGTTCGCGAGTGGCCAGGAGAGCGTCAACAGCGCTCTGGTCACCGGCCGCGGTGGCCGGGTAGACAACACGCGGCGCTGCCTCCTGCACAACTACGACCGGCCCTTCGAAGTCGAAGTCCGAATCGGGCGGCGGCACGTCCGAGTACGGGATGGACTCGTCCGAAGCATGTGCGGGCGCTGGGACTGGTGCATCGGAAGTGACAGGCTTTACAACACCGAACGCGTCAGCAACGCGCGGGAGCATTGCGGCGATCACAGCGTCAACCAGGTCGGCGTTGAACCACTCTCCGGCAAACGGCCGGAGAAGAGCGGAGGCTTCCTTGTAACCGCCGACGGTGTGAGCGAGGACGTCAAAGCTGCTATGTGAGTGCGCGTCATCTTCAAGTCCAAATCCTGCCTGAGCAGTGGAGCTGAAAAATGTTACGCGCTGGACATCGGCCGTTTCGAAAAACCGGCCCGAGTCGCGGTCCGCCGTGTCACCTGCCCTATCCGGCATGGATACGCCATTCCCTCTAAGGTCGGCGCCGAAGACCTCCTGCAAGAAGGAGTCGACGGGGAACCCAACGGCGAACAGATCGCCCAGGCGCGGGGCTGCGTTTGGATCGCGCGGGGAGGAAAGAGTGGCTGAGCGGGCGAAGGCACGGTTACAGACAGCGACAGGAGCCTTGACAGGGAGCGGCGGGTAGATGCTGAGCAAGTCCTGGTGGCTGTAGACAGGACCGCCGGCTGTGACCAGGGTGACGGGCTTGAGTTCGGCGCCCTTGGCGTTGACTGTGCCGGCAGGGCGGAGAACCTGGCTGAGAGTGTGCAGCGGTCCAGCGTCGATGTTACGGCCACGGCGGGCACCGAAGGCCAGCCAGAACGCCCTATGGCGGGCGATGAGCTCAGCGCCTTCGACGGTGCGCGGGTCCACGGGCGTGTCCAGAGCAAACCACCAGTGGAAACCACCGGAGGAATCGACAGAGACCGTGGGCGCCGGAATCTCGGTGAGCCACTCAGTGACCTCCGCACGCGAGGGGTTGTTGGATACCCGGTGCTCGCCATCGTCCGTGTCCACGTCGACGACCAGCGCCACCATCCCGAGAACGTCCGCTTTCTTGCCGCGGCCGCCGGCAGCAGCGACGGACCCATCGATTACCCCCACCGACACCCAGGTATCGCCCCCCTGGGCTGCCTCACGCTCGATGAGCTTCCAGGCGGCCTCGGCGTCACCGGGAGCAGCGAAGCCGGCGGTACGGAAGACGCTGGATCCGGCGCTACGCGCACAGACGCTGATTACGGATCCCGCCGGAAAAGCCTCCGCATGCCGTGCATAGACGGCGGCGTGGTGCGCGAGCCAGGCGCCCTTGTTCAGGTTGATGGTGGTCAATTAGTGCCCCTCGGGCTTGTGCTTGGTACCGGTTGAGACCGGGAGCTGATCTGCTCGAGGAGTAGTGGTGATAGTGGCGTCTGAAACGCAACCAGAGGAGCCCAAGAATTTCGATCCTCTGGCCAGGGACTCAGGAGAAATGGCCGAATGGCCAGCATTGGCCGGAGCCTGCCCAGAAAGTGTTCCGCGCTGTGACAGGGATGCAAGGGTGTTAGAGGTCGAATGGCCGGAACCCGAAAATAGGAGAGAAAGGCTAAGAGATAGAGCCGTTGAGGTACAGCCGTAGAGGTACAGGCAGAAAGAAATGCTCAGAGATGCCTATCTCTTTACATATTTCTGTCCATATATCTCTTAATGCCTCTACATCCCTTTGTTTCAGCGGAAGACTGTCTGGCCAATCGCTGGCCAATCGCTGGGCAGCGTGGTCAAAGCCTGGCCAATAGAAGCCGACGGCTGTCCCGCACGACTGTCCCGCACGGCTATCCCTCGCGTTCACGCATGTGCGTACTCATATACGCGCAGTCTTCGTGGCGGTGTTGCGTTTTGGCTGCGCATCCCACCACTACCTCAGTGAGCACCAGCTCCGCCGATCCCGGTCCGTCATATGTGAGGAAACCAAGTGGACACCAACGCCAGTATCCAGACCAAGCCGACGGTCCGCGCGGTCGCGCCGGCACCCTACGGGGTCAAGCTCGCCCCCGCGGAGCACACGCGCCTCATCGTTAAGATGGTGGCGGGTCGCTCCCCCGAGGCCACACGCGACGAGCGTCTTTCTGCACTGTCAGCGCGCAACGCCGTAATCGTCGCTTACATGCCTCTCATCGAACGCGAGTCCACTCGAACCTCGCCGAACGCGCAAGCCTCAGAGGATCGGTCGGCTGAGGCATACCTGAGATGCCTCGAGGCCATCGGCACCTACGACCCCGCCCTGGGCGTACCCCTCGGCACCTACCTGCGAAGGTCGCACGCCATGCACGGTGAGGCTGTTGCCCGCGCCGGCATGCCCCAAGACTTAGCCGGCCGCGATCAGCGCAGAGATCTCAACCGTCGCGGGCTCCCAATCCCGCGGCCCACATCCTTGAATGCGGCGATCGCCGGCCGGGCGGATTCCCTGTTGTTGCAGGACCTGGCGCCCAGCACTGAACCAGGTCCAGAGGAGCTGGCAGTGGCTGCCGATATGAAGAAGCAAATCTTGGTTGGACTGTCGCGGCTCACGCGCGACCAGCGGACGATTCTCGGCGAGCATTTCGGTTTGGACGGGTACCCGATGTCCACTATGCGCGAGTTGGCGCTCGCGCGAGGCTTGACTGTGGGCGGTGTGCAGTATCGCCTTGGCCGAGCACTCACGGCTCTGGCCGAGACCGCACCCCACCTCCGCACGTTCCTCGAAACGTAGACCGCGGCAGTGCAGACCGCCGTCGACTCGTAGACCCCGCTTACCGGCCCAGGGCCGCCCTAGGCGCCCACACGGCACCGCGGTCAGCACGCATCGCTTGTGGGATAGATCGATGAGAAGGCCGCCCACGGCCTCGGAGGAGTCAGCGGTTCCAACGGACGAACGTACCCGCTTGTCATAATCTCACGTGACGCAACCGGGCTCGGCGCACGCATGGACAGGGCAGCCTGCGGCGCCCGGGATCCTCTTTGTGCACACCCTCGCCGCAGAACGAACAGATGACCGCGGCGGTCAACGAATTGATTCTGTTGGGCCTGCGGCAGCTGCCCATTAAATGGGCGGCGGCGTGTGTCCTCTGATCCGGATGGATGACAGATCAAGTGCGCGCCGAACAGGTTGCGAGTGATGGCATCGTCAACTTCGCCAGTTGTCTGCGCGCGCCAGTTGGCCGTGCATCGAGTGAAAGGATGACGGGGGAACGTTGAGCCGAGACGGAGTCCCTCTCGGCACGCCCAGCGCGCAAGACCGGCGAAGCTTTCCACATCGTCACCGCGAGGACTCGCGATGACCGACGGAGCGGAGCGCACGCTCGGCCTGCACCACTGCGACGCCGGTATCGACACACCGCCACCCCCTGGCCGAGCACTGCGGTGTGATCCGGCCAAAGCACGTGACACTGAAGTTGTCTGCCGCAGAGGGGCATTGAAATGACGGGAGGAAATACAGGTGCCATATCTCCATTGCTTGTGGGCGATACTCGCCGTGCGCGAAAAATACGCCGAGGGGTACTAGAAGATCCGAGAATCGATGGCAACAATCAAAGAACCCTGCACTTTTCATGATCCTCGCGCATATAGAGAAGTACACGGGAAACGCGCACCAAACAGGTTCCGACAGACGTGTATTCGGCTCTGGAGGGAGCAGCTCGATGTATGAATTCATTCCCCAAACCACCCGGTCCACGGTTGCAACCGTCACCAAAATCAACACCTACCTCGGCACGATCGATGCAAGGTCCGCAGCTCAACTTCGGGCTCACCTGGCCGATCCCGGCACGCCGGTGATGGCCATTCGGGACGCACTCGCGGCAAACGGTTTTTCCATCGGCGTGACCGCGATCCGAACGCATCGTCACAACGCACTCCTGCGAACGCGGAGGGTGGCATAGGTGCACGAGAGTCTCGGCGACGCTGCCAGCGAGGTGCAGATCCTGACCCGCGTCATCGAGACAAACCATACCGGCTGCGTCGGGCCTCTAGGTCAAAACGTTAGCTCGTACAGTTCGTCGAACCAGGGTCGGCGTTCACCTTTGCCGCGACAGGAACGACGCACTCCCCATCTGCTTCGCATCCGACGAACGCCGACCGCCACCCCGGGTCATGACCGCACCCCGGTCCGCACGCCCGCACGAGGATGACCCCAGCCAGTCGGAACAGGCGCGGATTAATCCGCGCCACCGACTACCCGCCGGTTGCACACACCCCTCCCTCGGTGTGCCGCCGGTCCTGAACGGCCGGTCGCGGTACCTCCTGCTCAGTACCGCGACCGGCCGTTCACCTTTACTGGACCAACTCTGCACCGCCGGCGCTCACGGGCGGCCACCGTGAATATCACGGAGATCATCGCACTTCCCGGAGGTCAGCCCCGCGGCCGTCCTGGCGACAGGGGGTTCATACGCCCGATCGGCCCGGCCAGCCTTTGCATTGGAACCGTGACGCTCTCCTAGCCGATCGATGTGCCCCCTGACTGGCCGCTGCGCATGATGGCTACAGCGTGTCGTACACGTTGACACTTTCGACCGGGACACCGACGCATACATGTGGACCCCGGCTCCCGGCCGGTCCGTCTTGGTTGCTTACGGTACCGGTTCGCCGTGGCATTCAACCAGCTGACAGCACTCTGCCAAGATTGGGCATGGACATTCAGTCGCGGCATTTCGGTCCCATTTCGACGATGCGAAGCGATGGCACTATCGCTGAGGTCGACGTGGAAGCACTGATCAATCGTTTGGTTCTGTTCGACGTCTGTTATGTGGAGTCTCACAGTCTTAAAGAGATTCCCGCGCTCGTTTCTGCCTTTGGGACCGCTGGCCTTCTCAAGCTGATTTACGCCGGTGCACTGGTGTTTGTCTGCGACGTAGCCACCACCGGACAGACGGGTCAAACTAACAACATTCAAGAGACCACCAGGCGCAGGGGCATCCTTCCTTTGGGGTCGTTCCACCTCGTAAACGTCCAACTCGCGAAGGGACAGCCATACCGGGACGAGTACGTGGCGAAGTCCCTGAAAGAAGTTGACGCCGCGGGTGTTGGACGGGCAGAGACCTCAAAGCTCAAAATGGCCCTCCGGAGTCGGATGCTCGAGTACCCGCAAGATGCGTCACAGGTGGGCTTGGGTGACGTAATCGCCAATGTCCTACGAGGAGATGTCATCGTCGAGCAGGCGATCCGGAGGTCAGCCTTAATGCAGACCCATATCGATCCGGGAGCCTCCTTCGACTACCAGGCGTTCCCACTAGACGGGGACGGTGAGTTCCGCATCACGACGAACTTTGGCCGTATACACGGATTCTCCGAAGAAGTCGAACACAAGGTCGTCGAGCGAGGAGTGCTCGCGGTCGCAGGCCTGAATCAACGTGTTCAGCTCATGAGGAGCTTCGAGGCGCTCACGGGATTCAAGGACGATGATGCAGTGCTCCTGAATCTGAAACTCTCATTCCTAGCGAGTGATCACAATGCCCGGGCAGTCGAGGCTCGGTTCGGCAGAGTCGTTACCCTCGGACACGTTTCGCCCACCGACCGCACCGGCAGCCTTCGTGTCAATGTCGATCGACTCCTGCGATATCGAAATTCTGGTGAATGCGCGGAGTTTCGAACCTGGCTGAAAGACCTGGACAAACGTTCTGACGATGAGATTGCCCACGAATTCCTTTCGGTCCGCAAACAGATGGCTCTTTCAATTGGCTCGCCGCTCGGCAAGGCGATCCGGTTCGTCCTAACAACCGTCGCGGGTGCCGTTCCCGTTTTAGGCGCAATCGCCGGCCCTCTGCTGTCGGCAACGGACTCGTTCTTGGTGGAGCGCATCGTAGGCCGACCTGGTCCCACCGCATACTTGGGGAGGCAGTATCCCGCCATCTTTAGGAAATGACAACAGGACACTTCGATGGAGAATCCCGTCACACGACGTAAGTCGATAGGAGCATGCGCGGCATGTGTACGTCATTTGACGGACGCGGTCTGATGGACGTGAGTGTGCCACACGGGAGCCAGTGAGCGCACGGGGCTGGCTGCCGCTCCGATGCATGAGGTTTCTCGGAATCCTTCGCGGCGGTTCCAAGATCGGAGGCAGAAGACTTGCCTTCAATGTCGACGATGTTTTACGTACATCGGGTCCGAGTATCGGAATCCGGCATGCAGACTGGCCGCCGCGCAGATGTGGTGCCCCAGCCATCTAACCTCGAGCAGCGCCCGTATCGAATGTTCGCGCACCTCCGAGCGCCGCGCTCCTTCAACGGAGGGGAGCGTTCGCGTGCCGCCGTGCAGCGGCCGCCACCCAGAAATCGGTCATCGTCGACTTGAACACGCCGCAGCCGTCATACCCCTCGGCCAGCGCAACAGCACGGTCCACTCCGCGGACCAGGAGCACGGCGTTGTTCCGGCCGATGGTCGGGCAGCGCCCGGGACCCGAAGTGTCCTGGAAGCCGCCCTTGACCAGTGAGACGCCCAGGCCGAGGAGCGGCTCCCGGTCGGGCTCCAGCTGCTCGAGGATGACACGGTCAGCGATGGTGACGACACAGGCGTCGGCCCGGTCAGAAACGTCGATGAGGATATCGACCTGGCCGAGCGCGTCCGCATGCTTGCCCAGCTCGGTGGGTTCTGCCGGCCTAATGGGTCCCGTCGCTGCGGTCGAGATTGCGTGGCGAACAGTGCCTGTGCGGAGGGTGGCGGTCATGGTGTTCCTTTGAATCGGAGGGGTGAGGACGATGTGCCTCTTACGGCACATGCGCGGCCTCGTTATCCCCCGGAGCGGTCGTGGCGGCAGTAGTTCCAGGACAATTCGCCAGCGGGTCCACTGGATCGAGGGCGTTGTCCACCAGCAAGAGCCCGTAGCCGATCGGTTTCTGACGTCGGTTGGCTGCCAGACAGCTCGGCCTCCGAGCTATTCGGTGCACCGCGCATGCATCTGGCATGCCATACACATTTCTGCTTACAGAGCGACGCCTTGACGGCGCATTCGAAGAAGTCGAGTACACGTTCCAGTCACTCCCGGATTTCCTGACTTTCTGGAGACCTGAGTTCGCAAGGATCGAATCCATCACGGAGGCTCCCGAGCCGGCACCGGCAGAACCCGCCGAGCCGGGTCGCCGCTACAGCGACCCCGATGTCGCGCTGCATTCCTTGCGAATGGTGGCCAACGACGTAGTCGCTCTGCTCGCAACACGCTTCACCTTGGACGGCAAGATCACCGAGCCGGCGGTGGAGCTCAACCGCTCCATCACAGAGATCGTCGAGATCCGCAATCGGGTCGGTGATGCAGCTGTCGCTGGCATGGATGCGTGCGATCAGCTGGCCGAAGAACTGCGCGAACGGCGTGCAACTCTGAAATGTGCGCGTGAGGGCTTGCGATGAGTCACCGTAGCCGTCTGCCCCTGCCAACAGTTACGTGCCAAGTCCGCGAACGTGCCGCGCATGCAGTAGTCGCGGCAACTGCTCCGTCGAACGAGGACCGCTGCCGCCGGCTCGGAGCACGTTTTTTTGATGACAACGCGTCGGAGAACGAAAACTACCGCGCATGCACTCACCAGCGGCTTCAACCTTGAAGCCGGCTTCCACTCCAAACAGAATCAGAAAGGCTCATCATGAGCAGCACTCCCCTTACGAAATATCCGACTCAGGCCGAAAGGCGGAGGGAGGTCATCGACGGGTGGGCGGCCCCGCTGGGCCACGTGGCCGGCTTGGACCCCACCTCCGCATTCATCATCGCCTGCGACGCACTCATCCGAGCAGAACTCTCCAACGGGCCGCAGTTCGCCGCAGACGAGGCCGCCGGAATGCTCGTCATGCACCAGGGCTGCATGGCCGAACCTTTCGGGTTCGGGACCCTCCTGGCAGATGCCATGGAGGACGACCCCGACCTTTACGAGCCCACCCCAGAGCTGATGACAAAGCTCCGCAGCCTCACGCTCACCCAGGACTGGGGACTGCGGATGCTCCTCGAAGTCCACGAAGGGCTCCAGCGCGAGGAAGGGGGCAGGAGGGCGCCGTACGTGGTCACCCTCAAGGAAATCGGCTTTCCCGTCATCTAGACCCAGGACATCCCCGTGCGGCTCAGTACCTTCCAGAAGCGAGAGAGTACCGCGCATGCACTCCACAGCGGCAGTTACCAGCCGTGAAATCCGCACCATTCACGCAAGAAAAAACGTTCGCGACCGTCGCGACCACCCAAAGGAATAGACCATGAACATCAACGATTCTGACTACACCGCAGACGACCTCATCGATAACTGGGGCAACTCCGACCGCGAGAGGGAAGGCGTGCGCGCATTGCGCCATTACTCGGCGGAAATCGAAGCCATCTGGAGGCACGCGCCGGCCCCGAACCCTCCCCCGACAGGCCCCAGCTCGACAGCACCATCGATACTGGTTACAACCCGTCCGAATCGATGTACGCGGCAATGGTCCAGCTCCTCCTCGAAGACGCGGGTATCCCAACTGCCAAGCACTCTGTCGTGCTCAACCGCGGTCTGCTCAGCCAGTACCGCGACGCCGCGATTGAACCCAACATCGTCGTCCAGCACATCCTGAGCCGCTGACCGCGACGAGGAGGACATCATCATGCCGAAACTCATCCGAATCGAATCGGGCTCCGAGACTGAACTCCAGAACGCCATCGACAACATTGAGGGTCGCGCAACCCAGCGCACCGTCAGTGCCTACGACGTCATTCGGCACGTCGAAGCGGTAGAACATCGTCTCGACGTCCTCGGAGTACCGAACAGGGCACGCGCAGGAATCACCACCGTAGTCAACGGCAGCGCGATGTTGCCCCGGGCTTACGGTTACAGCGCTCACGCCACATTCGTCACAATTCGACGGAACGGTGCCGGCTGGCGCTTCGTCAAAGCAAAACGCACGTGGAACCGAGCCCTCTCCCGGGAACTCATCGACCTTCCATTCACCGTGGCAAAGCTGGGGTCCTGGGCGGTCACCAGCGCGTGGTCAGCCGAGAACCTAACGACAGCCGCATAACGGCAGGATTCCAACTTCAAAGGGCGTCGGGCTATCTGCCTCTGTGAGAGTACGTTCGCGCAAGCAGATAGCCCGTATGGGAGTCGCCATACGCCGCGAGACAGAACCGAAAAGCCTTTCCTCGCTCCGTCGTAAACTGAATCCATGGATGCCATGCGCGACAATATGACGCTCGTCGTCGCAGATATCAGGGAGGCCCTCACTGAAATCCCGGACGCTTCGCTGGCCGGCGCGATCCTCGACCCGCCCTACGGCCTTGGACTGACCGGAGTTGCCTGGGACCGAAGCGCGATCGCGTTCGACGTGGATTTTTGGCGTCTGCTCCGGTCCAAGATCATGCCCGGCGGCACGATAGGAATTTTCGGACATTCGAGAACTTTTGCCCGCGTTAGTGTTTCAGTTGAGGAAAGCGGACTTCAGGTAGTTGACACGCTCGCCTGGGCGAAGGGCTTCGGCCACGCTACCGCCAATCGGCACATTGACTCCGAACTGCGGCGCCTCGCAGCCCCCGATGAGCTTTCCGAGAAATACGCGGGCTGGGAAACGCAGCTGCGACCTGCGTTCGAACCGATCGTGATCGCCAGAAACCTTGCCCCTAGGCAGTCCTTGATCGAAGCGATCGCGGCAGGGAACGCCGGCGGCTACAACGTGTCGTCCTCCCTGATAGCGGCAGATGCTTCGGAGAATCGCAGCCGCAGGAACGGCGCAGTCGACGGCGGCGCAAACCGCCAAATTAAACGAGTTCTCGGTTCGATGTCTGTGCCGACGGCCGGCGGACGCCGGCCCGGAAACTTACTTCTAGAGCACGACGAAGACTGCGATGAGACCTGCTGCACGCCCGGGTGCCAAGTACAACTGATAGACGCCCAAGGGCGGACAAAATATGCTCCTGGCAAGGAGAAAGCCAGCCGCTTCTTCACTCAAATCAAATACTCGCCACGAGCGCACGTCTCAGAATCACCGCGCCCAGCCGGCGTTCGTGGGCACCCCACTGTCAAGCCAATGAACCTCGTGAATTGGCTTTGTGGCCTAATCGTCATGCCGGGCGAAACCTACTTGGATGGCTTCGCTGGATCCGGAGCCATCTCCGAGGGCATCATCCGAGCCGGCGGTCACTCTTTGGCGATCGAACGCGAACCGGAATACGCCGAACTGATCAAACACCGATTCGCCGCGCTGGACGTCGCCGAACAAGAAGGCTTCCTGGGTATGTGACTGCTCGTCACTGAGCCGACCGTCCCTATTCACCGAAGCCTGTTCCACGAGATCCTCGGCATGACCGCGGGGATGGCTCGCAGCCCACTCAACAGCGAACCTCTGACGATCGTCCGGATCGCCCCCCGAGCAGACCGAACCCGGTGACCGTAGTTTCGGAAAACGGTCTAGGTCTCGGCGATGGCCAACCGCTGGTATTCGGTCGGATCGTCATAATCTTGAGCGTGGGCGTACAGCCGTCGGCGCAATGAGGCCCGAATCGGGAGGCGACCCGGGCGCATCGGTGAACCTTCCCGCGATCCGAGGGCGCTGGGACTCGTCGAAGGGTCTAATGGGCGTGCGCCTCTCGTCTGAGGATCGAACCCAAGGCCGCCCTAGGCAGTTGGGTCGACCCGTGTTACTTGGTTGTTTCCCGGTTCAGGAACACGAATTCGACGCGGCCGTTGTCTCCGACCAGTCGCTCTTTGACCGCTTGGGCGAACGCCTTGCCAGCTTTCGCCTTCGCCTCGTCTGGTATCCAGCGACCGTCGGCGGCACAACGGGCATCGAGGAGAGCACAGAGCGCCTCCGTGCTGACCGCATAGGCGGCCACGGCCTCAGCGTGCTCCGCGCGGATCCGCTTGATGAACGCCTTTTCGATGGACTTGAACTCACCGGCATACGCGCGCTTGTTCACTGCGACCGCACTGTCGACGATCGGCTTGTAGTCGAGCATGCCCGAGACGTGTCCGGCCGGGATCGTGGTTTCACAGATATCTTGGTAGGTCTCGCCGTCCGGGTTGATGACCTGAACAACAATTCGCTGCCCACTGTCCGCCTCAACACTCACCTCGAAGCCGTCGGCGCTTGCGCGCGCTGCGTACAGTTCAGCGGACAGACACCACCGGTCGGAAAGGGCGTTGAACGTCGGGTTTGAGCCCCAGTCCGACGGCTCAGACCCATGCTGGTCGACATACGCCTGCCGGATCACGCGGATCTCGTCGACGTTAATCTGGCCGCCGGCTTCGGCGAGAGCCGCGACGAGGCGGGCTTCCTTCGCGGCGTGCAGGGTGACAAGCCTGCTGTCTGGCGCTGACCCCACCTTGGTCGTACATTTGCCGGCGTCTCGCGGTTTGAGGGATTCGTTGAAGTTGTTCATGATGTGAAGTGCTCGTTTCTGGGCAGGGCCCGGCGGTCTGAAGTTCTGCGGTTGCAGGCTGAGGTTGAAGACCCGGACGAAGTGCCCGTCGGCGCTGCCATCATCGACTCGGGAGTTGTCTAGGTTAAATCCCGCGTCGGCAGCCGCAGAGGCGACCGCGAAGTCGAGCGAATCGGAGTAGTCGCGCCCGTTCACAAGGCCGTCCGGGCCACGCCCTCGTCCTTCCGGGCCGAACTCATCAGCAGGCCAGTCACCTGGCAGTTCGATGTAGCCGAGGTCGTCATTGCCGCGGAAGACGCGGATGTACAGGTCGCCGACCGGGGCTGTACCGATGACCTCCGAAAAGCCGTATTCGTCCTCTTCCGTGAAGGAGACAAGCTCACAGGAAACTTGGGTACTCACCGTGCCGCCGTTGGCAAGTTTCTCGGTGAGCCACGCACGGTCATCGTCGTCCAGCGACATCAGGTCGCTGAGCGTGTGGGCGGTGGCCTGGGGCGCGCTCACGGCGACATCTGGCGCCGGGTCATCTTTCGTGGTGAACCGGCCGGTGTCACGGGTTACGTCCCGGTGAGTGGTGTGGTTTCCCACTCTTGAGCGTTGCTTCGTCAACGTAAAGAGCCACCGTGGGATGG